>CANEVG010000025.1 GCA_947442095.1 Sphingomonadaceae bacterium | reverse complement strand
GCGGTGGTCGGCCCGTGCATCGCGCAGGCAAGCTATGAAGTGGACGCCGCGTTCGAGGCGCATTTCACGTCAACGGACCCCGAGACCGAGCGCTTCTTCAAGGCCGGCCGCGCCGGGCATGCGTGGTTCGATCTTGAAGGCTATGTCGCTGCGCGGCTGGCGGGTTTCGGGGTCGGCACGGTCGCCATGCTGGGCGAGGACACTTATGCGCAAGGTCAGCGCTTCTATTCGTTCCGCCGCGCCACCCATGCGGGAGAGGCGGGCTATGGGCGACAGATTTCCCTGATTGGCATACTCTAAAGCAGGCCCAGCGCCTGCAAATCTGCTTCCAGCGCCTCGGCCCCGCGCGTGAAGAGGTGCACCTGCCAGCCCAATGCGGCGGCGCTGGCAATGTTGGCGGGGTTATCATCGATGAACAGCATCCGCTCCGGCACCCGCCCAAAGCGCTGTGCGGCAAGCTGGAAGATCGCCGGATCGGGTTTGGTCAGCCGCTCCACCCCGCTCACCACGATATCGATCATCGGTGCAAGCACCGGAAATGTCGGGCGGAACATCGCCCAGGTGTCCGCGCCGAAATTGGTGATGGCATATTGCGCTACGCCCCGTGCTGCGAGCGCGGCCACCAGCGCGGGTGTGCCGGGAATGGGGCCAGGGATCGTCTCCAGCCAGCGCGGGCTGTAAGCCTCGATCAACGCGCGGTATTCAGGGTAGTCTGCGACCTTTTCTGCAATCAGGTCCGCCAAAGGCTCGCCTGCATCGTGCCGGAAGTGCCACGGCACGGTGACCACGTTCTCCAGGAACCAATCAAGCTCGGTCGGAGCGGGGATCAGCTTTTCATAAAGCCCGCGGATCGACCACTGCACCAGCACATGGCCGATATCCCAAACCACTGCGTCAACTGATGCGGTCATCTCTGGCTCCCTCGGATACCTGCGCCAGAAACAAAAGCGCCCCCGCGAATGCGGAGGCCTTCTGCCGGTTCAAGACCGTGCGATCACACCCATCTCCTGCCGGAGCAGGGGAGCGAAAATCAGCGCAGGTTAATTAGCCCTGACGCGCCTTGAAGCGCTTCTGGGTCTTATTGATCACATACGTGCGGCCGCGGCGACGGATCACGCGGTTGTCGCGGTGGCGATCCTTGAGCGACTTCAGGCTGTTGCGAATCTTCATGACGAAATCCTTTTGCCCGACGCTGACCGGGCTGAAAATTGAACGCGGCGGTTATGCGCGAGGGACGTGAAAGTCAACCTTGTCCTCAGGTGTCCCGGCGGATCTCGGTCAGTTTGCGTTCCCACGCCAGCGCATGGCGTACGATCACATCCAGATCGGCATAGCGCGGCACCCACGGCAAGGCCTGCTTGATCCGGCTGTTGTCCGAAATCAGCGAATCGGGATCGCCTGCGCGGCGGCCCTCCATCTGGCGCACGATGGTCTGGTTAGTCACCCGGTCCACCGCATCGAGGACCTGCAGCACCGAGAAGCCCTGGCCATAGCCGCAGTTCATCGTCAGCGAGCGATCAGGCGCCTCGATCAGGGCGTCCAGCGCCAAGACATGCGCGGCAGCAAGATCGGAAACATGGATATAGTCGCGCACGCCGGTCCCGTCGGGCGTAGCGAAATCGGTGCCGAACACGCCGACATGGCTGCGCTTGCCGAGCGCGGCTTCCACCGCAACCTTGATCAGATGCGTCGCGCCCGCCGTCGATTGCCCGGTCCGCGCTTCGGGGTCCGCGCCCGCCACGTTGAAATAGCGCAGCGCGCAGTAGTTGATGGGATGCGCGCGGGCCGTGTCGGCCAGCATCGTCTCGGTCATCAGCTTTGACATGCCATAGGGATTGATTGGCTGCTTGGGGCTGTCCTCGGTCACGGGCGAGACTTCGGGGATGCCGTAGGTTGCCGCCGTTGAGGAGAAAATGAAATGCTTTACCCCGCCTTCCACCGCGGCGGCGATCAGCGCGCGGCTCTTGGCGGTGTTGTTGTGATAGTATTTCAGCGGGTTTTGGACCGATTCGGGCACGATGATCGATCCGGCGAAATGCATCACCGCACCGATGTTCTGATCGGCAATGATTCGCGCCAGCAACGCCCCGTCCTCGATATCGCCTTCATACAGCGGCACGCCTTCGGGGATGGCAAAGCGGAAACCGGTCGTCAGATTGTCGATCACCGCAACCTGCCAGCCCGCGTCCTTGAGCGCGAGCACCGCATGGCTGCCGATATATCCGGCGCCGCCGGTAACGAGAACGGGAACTTTGGCCAAGCGAATCACTCCTCGCAATCATGCGGGGGTGCACTAGCAGGGCACGCCTTCCTTTGAATCGACAAATGGCGGGAACCGGCAAATGGTCCGTTCACGACAATGACAGCGCAGGGGGTGTAAGCCGGGAAGCTGAAGTTGCTATTTAACACCGGAAAGGCCGCCCATGACGTTTGTCTCCGCGAGGAACTTGCGCCTTGCTTCTGTTGTCCTTGCCGCCAGCGCGGCTTCGGCCATGGCGCAAGGCATGCCAGGGTCTGGAGGCCCATGGGGCGGGCCGCCGGGCGGCTGGCAGGGCCGCGGCGGTGACGGCGGGTATGACCAGCGCATCGGCCAGCGGCAGACTGAGCAGCCGTCGAAGAAGCTTGATGTCACCGCATTCCGCGCTGCCGATGCCGTGGGACTGCTCGGCAAGGGGCGGATCGTCGTCAGCCGTGCCGTTCAGGCACCGGGTGATGAGGCCAGGCTGGATCCGGGCGGGAAGCTGCCCGTCTATGAAGCCGCCGTGATCGACCAACTCGCGCGGCTCGGCTATGATACGGCAACAGCACAGGATCCGGGCCAGATTGCCGAGATCGGGGTTATGCACCGCGTCTCCGTGCCGGAAGAGGCCCCACACAAGAAGGTAAGCGGCGCAATGAGCACCACAATCAGCAATCGCGGCAGCGGCTTCGGCATGGCGCTGGCGGTCGATCTGACCAAACCTGCCAAGGCCATCATCGCCACCCGGCTCGATCTGCGCATCCGTGACAAGGCCAGTGGCCGGGTGCTCTGGGAAGGCCATGCCGAGGGTGAGGCGCGCGAAGATGACGGCGGGATCGACAACGCGGCGATGGCAGCCCGGCTGGCAGGTGCGCTGCTGAAAAAATTCCCCGAGGGCGATGTGGTCCAGCCACTCGCGATGGTCGTGCCATGAGCCGGAACCGTTTTCTTGCGGTCGCCCTGCTGGCTGCAGCCGCCACCAGTGCCGTGCCCGCCGCCATGGCAGCGCCGGTTGAAGTCACGCGCTTTCACACGCCGGACAGCCTGCAGACCTTGGGCCGGGGTGCGGTCGTCGTGGTCGCGGCGCAGGGCAACAATGGCGCCGCCTGGTCCGGTATCGCCAGTCCCGACAGTTCCGCCAGCCTCGAAACCCGCGTCTGGTTGCAGGCGGTCGAGGCAGAGTTGGCGGCGCTGCGTTTTGGCAGTGCCACCCCCGGCGCGGCGGATTGCATTGCCGAAGTTCGCATCGAGCGGGATGTCCAGCGCCCCGCCAATGACACTGGGCGCCAACGCGGGCCGGTCTCGGTCGGCGTCGGCGGCGGCACGGGCGGCTGGAACAGCGGCGTCGGTCTTGGCGTCGGCTTCAATCTGGGCGGCGGACCGCGCGCGCGGGTTTCTACCCGCCTTTCGGTAACGATTCGTAACCGCGCCACGGGCCAAGCGCTGTGGGAAGGCCGTGCGGAGAACGTGGAAAGAGAGCGCGCCAAGCTAGCGGCAATTGATCAGGCCGCACCGCGCATGGCCCGCGCGCTTTTCTCGGGCTTCCCCGGCACGTCTGGCGCGACTATCACGGTGAAATGAACGCACCCACCACGACCCCTGATCCCATCAGCATCGACGCGGCTTTCGACAGCGGCAATATTCAGGTTCTCGGCATCGATGGCGCCAGCGCGCGCCTTGCGCTTCGCAAGGACACGCAGTCGGAGTTCTTCCAGTGGTTCCACTTTCGGGTTGGCGGCTGCGCGGGCCGGGAACTCGAACTGAAGGTCACCGGGCTGGCCGCCGCCGCCTATCCCGATGGCTGGATCGGCTACCGCGCCTGCGTATCGGAAGACCGTGACTACTGGGCGCGGGCCCAAACCCGCTATGAAGCCAGCGTGGACGGCGGAACGATGACGATCCGCTACACACCAAGCGCAGGCACGTGCTGGTTTGCCTACTTCGCGCCCTATTCGATGGAGCGGCATTACGATCTCGTCGCTGAAGTCGCGGCGAGCGAAGGCGTGGATCACAAGGTGCTCGGGCGCAGCGTGGAGGGCCAGCCGATCGATTGCCTGTCGATGGGCGAAGGGCCGCGCCAGATATGGTTCATTGCGCGCCAGCATCCAGGTGAAGCCATGGCCGAATGGTGGATCGAAGGCGCGCTCGAGATGCTGGCCGACCCCGCCGATCCGCACGCGCGCCGCTTGCGCCAGCTCTGCCGCTTCCATGTCGTGCCCAATGCCAACCCGGACGGGGCGTGCCGCGGTAATCTGCGCACCAATGTGCTGGGGGTGAACCTCAACCGCGAATGGCATACCCCGACGCTGGAGCGTGCGCCCGAAGTGCTGGCCATCCGCAATGCGATGGACGCGAGCGGTGTCGATTTCTTCATCGACGTTCACGGCGACGAGGCGATCCCGCATGTGTTCTTCGCCGGGTTTGAAGGCATTCCCGGCTGGACCGAAGCACAAGGCGAAAGCTACACCCGCTACCGCGCCATCCTTGAACGCCGCACCCCCGATTTCCAGACCCGGCGCGGCTATCCGGCCGCACGCCCGGGCAAGGCCAATCTTGCCATGGCCACGAATCAGGTCGCCGAGCGCTTCGGCGCCGTGGCGATGACGCTGGAAATGCCATTCAAGGACAACGACGACTTGCCTGATCCGGCGCAGGGCTGGAGCCCGGAACGCAGCAAGCTGCTGGCGCGCGAATGCCTTGCGGCATTGCTGGAATGGATTGGCTGAGGCGGCCCTGCCTGTTTACGTTTTGCTAAGCCTTGCGGGTGCATGATGCTGCTATGGCCCGGATCATCGCACTCGCCCCGACTGTTCCCCTTGCGGAAACGCCGTTTGCAGAGGCGCTGCGCACGCTGATCGTGGTGGGCTGCGCGCTGGCGCTGATTCTCGCTGAGGCTGCGCTGCCGCACTTCTGACGCATTGCAGCGCTGCGGCAACACCCGCTGCCAACCCTGTTTGACCCGATCTTCCTGCAGCGGCCGCACAGTGTGCGCAGGGCCGAGGCGTTTTATCGCGAAGGATTCGCAATATCATCCTTGCAAATGCGAATGCCTCTCAATAAAGCAAGTCTTGAGAATGGCTCTCAAGAAAGACTTGGCCGTGAAATTGTTCCCCGCTCTGCTCCTGGCCACGACCGCCCTGCTGCCGATCACGGCGCAGGCCCAAGCGGCACCGATGGCAGAAGAAGCAGGGGCGGAAGACGGCGAAGCCCACCCGGGAATCGTGGTGATCGGGCTAACCGACAGCTACAGGGCCGATACCGCCAGCGGTCTCAGGACGCCCACGCCCTTGATCGACGTGCCGCAGACGGTCACGGTCATCACCCGCGAACAGCTCGATGATCAGGGGGTTACCCAACTCGGCGATGCGCTGCGCTATGTTCCTGGCGTCGTGCTGGCGCAAGGTGAAGGCAACCGCGACCAGATCGTGCTGCGCGGGCAAAACACCACCGCCGATTTCTTCCTCAATGGCCTGCGCGATGACACGCAGTACTACCGCTCGCTTTACAACATCGAACGCGTCGAAGTGCTGAAAGGCGCGAACGCGCTGCTGTTCGGGCGCGGCGGCGGCGGCGGAGTGGTCAACCGGGTGCGCAAGGCCCCTTCGCTGATCGGTTCCGCCGTCGGCGCGAATGCCGCTGTCGGTACGTTCGGCGAATTCGCACTCTCGGCAGATATCAACCAGCCGCTCGGCCAAAGCGTGGGCGCCAGGATTACAGGCACCTACGAGGAATTCGACAACCACCGGCAGGATTACAGCGGCCGGTTCATCGGCGTAAACCCCACCCTGGCATTCGCGCCCGGGCCGGACACGCGCATCGACCTGTCCTATAACTATGATAATGATCGCCGCATTGCCGATCGCGGTGTTCCCTCGCTCGGTGGGCTTCCGCTTGAAGGCTTCCGCGACACGTTCTTCGGCCGGATGGATGTCAACATCGCCGCGGCAAAGGCGCATATTGCCGAAGCCCGCCTCACCCAGCGCTTGGCAGCGGGGCTCTCGCTCACGCTTTCGGGGCAATATAGCCACACCGACAAGTTCTACGGTAACGTGTTCCCCTCCGGCGTGGTCAATGCCGTCACCCGCACGGTCGCGCTCAGCGCCTATGACTTCACGTCTTTGCGGGAAAGCTGGATCGGGCAAGCCAATCTGGTGTGGGAGGGCAAGACCGGCCCGATCGGCCACACCCTGCTCGCGGGGATCGAGGCAGCTGATCAGTCGACCAGGGCCACGCGGTCGGAGGGTGATTTCGGCGGGAGCCAGTTTTCGGTCCGTGTCCCGCTCGCCCAGCGCATCACGATCCCCAGCGTTACCTTCGGCGGCTTTAGCCGCTCGACCGACGCCAAGGTGCGCACCCTTTCCGCCTATGTGCAGGACCAAATCGAGCTGGCGCCTTTCCTCCAGATCGTTGGCGGCGTGCGCTATGACGAGTTCAGGATCAGCGCCGACAATCTGCTGAACACCACCCCAGCCACTCGCACCGCCGCCCGCACCGATCGCAAATGGTCGCCGCGCGCCGGGGTGATCGTGAAGCCGCGCAGTAATGTCTCGCTCTACGGCAGCTATACGCGCAGCTTCCTGCCGCAATCGGGCGACCAGTTCAGCGCGCTCGATGCCACGCAGGCCACGCTCGCGCCCGAATCGTTCACCAACCTCGAAGTGGGCGCAAAGTGGGACCTGACCCCCGCATTCGCCCTCACCGCCGCTGCCTACCGGCTGGACCGCGACAATTCGCGCTTCAATGACCCCGTCACCGGCTTGCCGCTGCTCTCCGGCAAGACCCGCACCCGGGGCATCGAGCTTTCCGCCACGGGCAAGATCCTGCCCGAATGGCAAATCAGCCTAGCCTACGCGCTGCAGGACGGCAAAGTCCGCTCCAGCACCACGGCAGCGCCAGCAGGGCGCAGCCTCGCGCTGATCCCGCAAAGCCAGATTGCGCTGTGGACCCGCTATGACGTGACCCCGAAGCTGGGCTTCGGCCTCGGCGTCACGCACCAGTCCTCCAGCTACGCCACGGTCAGCAACGTCGTCACTCTGCCTGCCTGGACCCGGGTCGATACCGCCGTGTTCTACACGCTGTCCAAATCCGTCTCGGTCCAGATCAACGTGAACAACCTGCTGAATGCGGAGTACTTCCCTAACGCCCACACCGACAACAACATTACCACCGCACAGCCTCGCAGCGCGCGGCTGGCGGTCAGGGTGGCGTTCTAGCGCTCCACTTCAAGCCATGCGGCTGGCCCGCTCGGCCAGCCGGTCCACCGCGGCTGCATGGATCAGCGGTGCGGCTGCCAGCAGACCGAAGGCGCGCGGGTCGCGCTTGTTATAGGCCAACGGGGCACCGAAAGCGTCGCTCACAGCGGCTCCCGCCTCGCGCGCGATCAGCCCGGCGGCGGCAATATCCCATTCATAGCCCCAGCGCAGCGTGGCGAGCAAATCGGCCTCGTCAGCCGCGACCATGGCAATGCGCAAAGCGATGGAATTGGGCTTGTCCACCAGCACGAGATCGTGATCGACGCGGGGCAGCGCATCGGCGGGGACGCGCGCGCCGGCGAGCGTGGCGCGGGAGCTGGCCCGCAAGGTTTGGCCGTTGCGCGTGGCGCCCTGCCCGGCGGTGGCGAACCACAGTTCGCCGCGTGCGGGGGCATCAAGCGCGGCGATGAGCGGGCGTCCTTCGCTGACGAGCGCGACCGAGACGGCCCAGCCGGGGCGGCCGCGCACGAAATCGCGTGTGCCATCGATGGGATCGACCAGCCAGCAGAGGCTCTTGCCGAGCCGGGCCGGATCGTCTCCGGTCTCTTCGGAAAGCCATCCGGCGGAGGGCAGGAGCGCGCCGAGTTCGCGCTTGAGATACGTATCGACCGCAATATCTGCCGCGCTGACCGGGTTGCCGGGATTCTTGTCCCACACTTCCAGCGCGTGACCATGGCCCGGCCAGGTGGCCAGCGCGAGGCGTCCGGCCTCGCCCACGATGTGGCGGAAGCGGTCGAAATCGATCATTATGCATGCGATGCTAGCTTGTCAGGCCAAGCGCAAGTGCCCGGTTTGCCGTTGTCCCAAGCCTTGAAACACGGCCGCGCGCGCACATCCGTATGCGATGCGCTGCCCCCGATTGCGGCGATGCAGCACGATCAGGTGCCAGGAACCCTTTTCAAGCGATTAGCCGTGTGCTTAAGGCGTCGCGACTGGCGGGGCGACTGGCGGGCAGACGCTCCCTTGCACCCACGCTCTCGACGCGGAGATTGCGCATGAATGTTCATGAATATCAGGGCAAAGAGCTGCTCGCCAGGTTTGGCGTTGGCATACCCGCCGGGATCGCGGCGCTGACCGTTGAAGAGGCTGTGGCGGCGGCCAAGCAGTTGCCCGGGCCGCTATATGTCGTCAAGGCGCAGATCCACGCAGGCGGGCGCGGCAAGGGCAAGTTCAAGGAACTCCCCGCCGATGCCAAGGGCGGCGTGCGGCTGGCCAAGTCGGTCGAGGAAGTCGAGGCGTTTGCCAAGGAGATGCTCGGCAACACGCTCGTCACCATCCAGACCGGCGAAGCGGGCAAGCAGGTGAACCGGCTCTACGTGACCGACGGCGTCGATATCGCCAAGGAATACTACCTCTCGATGGTGGTGGACCGTGGTACCGGCCGCGTCGCGATGATCGTCTCAACCGAAGGCGGCATGGACATCGAAGAGGTTGCGCACTCCGCGCCTGAGAAGATCGCCACGATCACGATCGATCCGGCGCAAGGCTTCATGCCGCACCACGGCCGCGCCGTGGGCTATGCGCTGAAGCTCACCGGCGCGCTCAACAAGCAGGCCGCGACCATCGCGCAGCAGCTCTACACCGCGTTCATGTCGCTCGATTGCGACATGCTCGAAATCAACCCGCTGGTGGAAACCCAGGACGGCAACCTGCTGGTTCTCGACACCAAGATGAGCTTCGATTCAAACGCGCTCTATCGCCACCCCGATGTCGTTGCACTGCGTGACGAAACCGAGGAAGATCCGGCGGAAATCGAAGCCAGCAAGTATGACCTCGCCTACATCAAGCTCGACGGCAACATCGGCTGCATGGTTAACGGCGCGGGCCTCGCTATGGCGACGATGGACATTATCAAGCTGAACGGCGAATTCCCGGCCAACTTCCTCGACGTGGGCGGCGGCGCGACGACCGAGAAGGTGACGGCGGCGTTCAAGCTGATCCTGTCCGATCCGGCGGTGAAGGGCATTCTGGTCAACATCTTCGGCGGCATCATGAAGTGCGACATCATTGCCGACGGCATCGTCGCCGCCGCGAAGGAAGTGAACCTGCAGGTTCCGCTGGTCGTGCGCCTCGAAGGCACCAACGTGCAGCAGGGCAAGGATATCCTTGCCAATTCGGGTCTCCCCATCGTCCCTGCCAACGACCTTGGCGATGCCGCGCAGAAGATCGTGGCCGCAGTCCGGAAGGTTTCCTGAACCATGAGCATTCTCGTCAACAAGAACACCAAGGTCTTGACCCAGGGCATGACCGGCAAGACCGGCGCGTTCCACACGCAGGCCGCGCTTGATTACGGCACGCAGATGGTCGCGGGCGTCACTCCGGGCAAGGGCGGCACCAGCCACATCGGCCTGCCGCAGTATGACACCGTCGCCGAAGCCAAGGCCGCAACCGGCGCGACCGCCAGCTGCATCTATGTGCCGCCTCCGGGAGCGGCAGACGCCATTCTTGAAGCGATCGACGCGCAGATGGAACTGATCGTCTGCATCACCGAGGGCATCCCGGTGCTCGACATGGTGCGCGTGAAACGCGCGCTGCAGGGCTCGAAATCGCGCCTGATCGGCCCGAACTGCCCCGGCGTGCTGACCCCGAACGAGTGCAAGATCGGCATCATGCCGGGCAGCATCTTCAAGAAGGGTTCGGTCGGCGTCGTCTCGCGCTCGGGCACGCTGACCTATGAAGCGGTGTTCCAGACTTCGAACATCGGCCTTGGGCAGACGACAGCTGTCGGCATCGGCGGCGATCCGGTGAACGGCACCAACTTCATCGACGTGCTGGAACTGTTCTTGGCGGACGAGGACACCAAGTCGATCATCATGATCGGCGAAATCGGCGGCGATGCCGAGGAAATGGCCGCGCAGTTCCTGATCGACGAGGCGAAGAAGGGTCGCAAGAAGCCGATGGCCGGCTTCATCGCAGGCCGCTCGGCGCCTCCGGGTCGCCGCATGGGCCATGCCGGCGCGATCGTTTCGGGCGGCAAGGGCGATGCGGAAAGCAAGATCGCCGCGATGGAAGCGGCGGGCATCCGCGTGTCGCCATCGCCGAGCCTGCTGGGTGAGACGCTGGCGGAAGTGCTGAAGGGCTGAGATTTTCTTCCCTTGGGATATGGGAAGGGCCGGGGGGAAACCTCCGGCCTTTCTCTATGGCCCCTCCACAATCCGATAGGGCACCAAGTCCCGCTGGCTGGGGTCCACATCGATCGCCTTGTCGCTCGGCGGGAAGGCGCGCTGGTCGCACTGCCCTCGGGGGCAGATGCGGCAGCTGATGCCGATTCTCGTCACCGCGTCGTCGCTCTTCAAATTCAATCCGTCAGCGTAGACGAATTCGTCGGCCAGCGCGGCTTCGCAGCCGAGGACAACGGCGTAGCGGCGGGGCTGGCGGTAGTAGCTGCCGCTGGGTTTCACGAGGCCCTTGGCGATCGAGACATAGCGTATGCCGTCGGGCATTTCGGCGAGCTGGACGTGGATACGGTCGGGAATCGCGACCGCTTCGTGGACGATCCACAAGGGGCAAGCGCCGCCGAAGCGGCCGAATTGCAGCCGCGTGGCGGAGTGGCGCTTGGTGATGTTGCCCGCCATGTCGACCCGCGCGAAGAACACCGGGATGCCGCGCGCCTGCGGGCGTTGCAGGGTGGAGAGACGGTGGCAGCACTGCTCGAAGCTGGTGTGGAAGAGCTGGCGCAGCCGGTCGATATCGTGGCGCAAGGTGCGCGCGGCGCTGCGGAAGCGCTCGTAGGGCATGAGCAGCGCGCCCGCTGCATAGTTGCCGAGCCCGACCGTGAGGAGGTGGCGCGCGGCCTCGGTCTGCAAGGGTGCGGCGGCGACGATTTCGGCGATCTGGCCCGAGAGCGCGAGCGCGGCAACCTGATAGGCCAGCTGGAAGCGGCTGGATTCGTTGGGCTGCGCGGAATCGAGTTGAAGGGTGCGGGCCCCGGCATCGAAGCGGCGCAGGGGACCGCCGCCTTTCCATAAGATCGTGACACCCTCGCGCCGCAGCCATTGCTGCATGGTGCGGATACGCGGGCTGGCTTCCTCGCCCGCGATCTGCTCGGCGAGGCGTTCGGCATCGCGGTCGATCTGGTCGACATAGTTGTTGGCGGCGTGGAACCAGTCGCGCGCTTCCTCCCACGGCAGGCGGCCGCTGCCGATGTTGCCGTGCAGGCCCCCGGGCAAGCCAATGCCTTCGTCCACCATTTCGAGCCGCTGGCGACTGCGAGCATAGAGGCCATGAAGCGCCACGAAGCGTTCCGCGAAGGCTGGGAACTGGCGGGCCAGGCGCTCGATCTGTTCGCCGGGGATGCCCCCGGAAAGCTCTGGATCGGCGAGCGCTTCGCGCAGCGCCTCGGCCATACGGTCGCCATCTGCGGGTTCGAGATCGGCCCAGTCGATGGGGAAGGCAGCGCGCAAGGCGTCGCCCAGCGCCGGGGTGAGGTGGCGCTCGTCGGTTTCGAGTTGCGAGAGATAGGAGGCACTGATGCCGAGCGTACCCGCCATCTCGGCTTGCAGGAGGCCGCGCCGCTGGCGCAGCGCGCGCAGGGCAGGGCCTGCAAAGATTCGGCGGTTGCTCATTCCCTAAGCCTAATTTGCAAAGTTTAGCTTTGCAACTTTGCAGAATTACATTGGACAGCCCTGCTGCAATGCGGCATCGGCCAACGCCACCTTTCCTGAATCCGGGGTTTCCTGAATGTCAGCCAATATCGCCGAAATGGAAAAGCGCCGCGCGGCGGCTCACATGGGCGGCGGCCAGCGCCGCATCGATGCGCAGCACGCCAAGGGCAAGCTGACTGCGCGCGAGCGGCTCGAAATCCTGCTCGACGAGCACAGCTTCGAAGAAACCGACGCTTACGTCGAGCACAACTGCGTCGATTTCGGCATGCCCGAGCAGACCATTCCTGGCGACGGCGTGGTGACCGGTTCGGGCACGATCAATGGCCGACTGGTCTATGTATTCAGCCAGGATTTCACCGTGTTCGGCGGCGCGGTTTCCGAGCGGCACGCAATGAAGATCTGCAAGATCATGGACACCGCGCTGAAAGTCGGCGCGCCGGTGATCGGCATCAATGACAGCGGCGGCGCGCGCATCCAGGAAGGCGTCGCCAGCCTTGGCGGCTATGCCGAGATCTTCCAGCGCAACGTGCTCGCGAGCGGTGTGGTGCCGCAGCTCAGCCTCATCATGGGGCCTTGCGCAGGCGGCGCTGTTTATTCGCCTGCGATGACCGACTTCATCTTCATGGTGAAGGACAGCTCCTACATGTTCGTCACCGGGCCGGACGTAGTGAAGACGGTGACCAACGAGATCGTGACGCAAGAGGAACTGGGCGGCGCGGTGACGCATTCGACCAAGACATCTGTGGCCGATCTCGCCTGCGAGAATGATATCGAAGCGCTGCTCATGGCGCGCGAATTCTTCGATTATCTGCCGCTGACCAACCGTTCCGGCGTGCCCGAGCGGCCGACGGCGGATGCGTGGGACCGGCTCGAAATGAGCCTCGACACGGTCATTCCGGCTTCCGCCAACCAGCCTTATGACATGCACGAAGTGATCGCCAAGACGCTGGACGAGGGCGACTTCTTCGAAATCCAGCCCAAGCACGCGGGCAATATCCTCTGCGGGTTCGGGCGGATCGAGGGCAAGACCGTGGGCGTGGTGGCGAACCAGCCGATGGTGCTGGCGGGCGTGCTCGATATCAATTCATCCAAGAAAGCTGCGCGGTTCGTGCGCTTCTGCGATGCGTTTGAAATTCCGATCATTACGTTCGTCGATGTGCCGGGCTTCCTGCCCGGCACCGCGCAGGAGTTGGGAGGGATCATCAAGCACGGCGCCAAGCTGCTGTTCGCCTATGCGGAAGCGACCGTGCCCAAGATCACCGTGATCACGCGCAAGGCCTATGGCGGTGCCTATGACGTGATGGCCTCAAAGCACTTGCGCGGCGATTTGAACTACGCCTGGCCGACCGCCGAAATCGCAGTCATGGGCGCGAAGGGCGCGGTGGAGATCATCTTCCGCGGCCTTTCTCCGGAAGAGCAGGCGGTGAAGACCAAGGAGTACGAAGACCGCTTCGCCAACCCGTTCGTGGCGGCGAGCAAGGGCTTTGTGGACGAGGTCATCCACCCGCATTCGACGCGGCGGCGCATTGCGCTGGGGCTGCGGAAGCTGCGCAACAAGAGCCTCGAGAACCCTTGGAAGAAGCACGATAACATTCCGCTCTAAGCGGCGGCTTGAAGGACATTTCCCATGACTGACATCTTCATCGTTTCCGGCGCGCGCACGGCCATTGGCACGTTTGGCGGCAGCCTCGCTTCGTTTCGTCCTGCGGATCTGGGCACCATCGTGATCAAGGAGGCGATTGCCCGCGCCGGGATCAGCGCGGACAAGGTCGAGAACGTGGTGATCGGCACTGTCGTGCCGACGCAGCCGAAGGACGCTTATGTCAGCCGCGTCGCGGCGGTGAACGCAGGGGTTCCCATCGAAAGCCCGGCGATGAACGTCAACCGGCTGTGCGGTTCGGGCCTGCAGGCGATTGTATCGGCGGCGCAGGGCATTGCGCTGGGCGAGCAGCAGATCGCCATTGGCGGGGGCTGCGAAGTCATGTCGAACGCGCCGCATATGGTGCTGACCGCGCGCAATGGCCAGAAGATGGGCGACCAGGTGATGATGGACGCCATGCTCGGCGCGCTGCACGACCCGTTCGAGAACATCCATATGGGTGTGACCGCGGAGAACGTGGCCGAGCGGCACCAGATTACGCGCGAAACGCAGGACGCGCTGGCCGTGGAAAGCCACCGCCGTGCCGCTGCCGCGACGGCGGCGGGCTATTTCAAGGAACAGATCGTTGCGGTCGAGATCAAGACCCGCAAGGGCGTGACCGTGTTCGACACTGACGAGCATTTCCGCGCCGATGCCACGCTTGAATCGATGGCGGCGCTGCGCCCGGTGTTCAAGAAGGACGGCACTGTGACGGCCGGGAACGCCAGCGGGATCAACGACGGTGCGGGCGCTGTCTTGCTGGCGAGCGGTGAGGCCGTGGCCGAGCATGGATTGAAGCCCATCGCCAGGATTCTGGCTTGGGGCCACGCGGGCGTGGAGCCCTCCGTCATGGGTCTGGGCCCGGTTAAGGCCGTGCCGGTGGCGCTGAAGCGCGCGGGGCTGACGCTCGACCAGATCGACGTGATCGAGAGCAACGAGGCCTTCGCGGCGCAGGCTTGCGGCGTCGCCAAGGAGCTGGGCTTCGATCCCGCCAAGACCAACGTCAACGGTTCGGGTATCTCGCTCGGCCATCCCATCGGCGCGACGGGCGCGATCCTGACGATCAAGGCGGCTTACGAGCTGCAGCGCACTGGAGGCCTGTATGGCCTCATCACGATGTGCATCGGCGGCGGTCAGGGCATCGCCATGGTGATCGAGAGGGTCTGATCATGAAGCTGGGCCGCTTGAACCATATCGGCGTTGCGACGCCGTCCATCGCCGACAGCATGGTGTTCTGGCGCGATGTGATGGGTGCGACGAAGATACACGAGCCGTTCGACCTGCCAGAGCAGGGGGTGAAGGTGTGCTTCGTCGATACGCCGGGGGCCGATGGCACGCTCAATGGCACGCAGATCGAGCTGATCGAGCCGCTGCCGGGGAACACCGGGATTGCGAGCTTTCTGGCGAAGAACCCGGCGGGCGGGCAGCATCACATGTGCTATGAAGTGCCCGATATCCACGCCGCCAAGTCGGCGTTCGAGGCGCTGGGCAAGCGGGTGCTGGGCGAGCCGCGCATTGGGGCGCATGGGACGCTGATCTTCTTCGTCCACCCCAAGGACATGGGCGGCGTGCTGACCGAGATCATGGAGACGCCCAAGGGGGCGCATTGAGCTTAAAGCCCTCTCCCCTTCAGGAGGGAGGACCCGGAGGTGGACACGCGCAGGCAGCGCCTGAGGTCCCTCTCCAACTTCGGCTAGGCAGCAAGCTGCCAAGCCTGCGTATCCTCTCCCCGACCGGGGAGAGGGCATTGAGGATAGAGCGATGGCAAATATCGAAGACTGGCAGAAGGCGGCGGCCAAGGAGGTCAAGGGGAAAGACCTGACCTGGCAGACCCCCGAAGGCATTGCCGTGAAGCCGCTCTACACGGCGGAAGATGCGCCGGTCGATCCCGGCCTGCCCGGTTTCGCGCCGTTCACGCGCGGCGTGCGCGCCTCGATGTATGCGGGGCGGCCCTGGACGATCCGGCAATATGCGGGCTTCTCCACCGCCGAGGAATCGAACGCGTTCTATCGCCGCAATCTGGCGGCGGGGCAGAAGGGCCTGTCGGTCGCGTTCGATCTGGCGACGCACCGGGGCTATGACAGCGATCATCCGCGCGTGGTCGGCGATGTCGGCAAGGCGGGCGTGGCGATTGATTCTGTCGAGGACATGAAGATCCTGTTCGACGGGATTCCGCTCGATCAGATGTCCGTTTCGATGACCATGAACGGCGCGGTGATCCCCATCCTCGCGTTCTTCATCGTGGCGGGCGAGGAGCAGGGCGTGAGCCGTGCGCAACTCGACGGGACCATCCAGAACGACATCCTCAAGGAGTTCATGGTCCGCAACACTTATATCTACCCGCCCGAGCCGAGCATGCGGATCATCTCGGACATCTTCGGCTACACCAGCCGCGAGATGCCCAAATTCAACTCGATCTCGATTTCCGGCTATCACATGCAGGAAGCCGGCGCGACACAGGTCCAGGAGCTGGCCTTCACCATCGCCGATGGCATGGAATACGTGAAATACGGCGTGGCCAGCGGCCTCGATATCGACAAGTTCGCCGGGCGGCTTTCGTTCTTCTTCGCCATCGGCATGAACTTTTTCATGGAAGTGGCCAAGCTGCGGGCCGCGCGCGTGCTGTGGCACCGGGTGATGACCAAGCTGGGCGCGCAGGATGAGCGCAGCAAGATGCTGCGCACGCATTGCCAGACCTCGGGCGTCTCGCTGCAGGAGCAGGACCCCTATAACAACGTGATCCGTACCACGATCGAGGCAATGGCCGCGATGCTGGGCGGCACCCAGTCGCTCCACACCAATGCGCTCGATGAAGCGATCGCGCTGCCGACCGACTTTTCCGCGCGCATCGCCCGCAACACGCAGATCGTGATCCAGGAAGAGACCGGCATGTGCAACGTGGTCGATCCGCTCGGCGGGTCGTACTACATTGAGGCGCTGACGCAGGAGCTGGTCGACAAGGCGTGGGAGATCATTGAGCGCGTCGAGACCGAAGGCGGCATGGCGAAGGCCGTGGCGGCGGGCTGGCCCAAGGCGATGATCGAGGAAGCCGCTGCCGGCCGTCAGGCGCGGGTGGACAAGGGCGATGACGTGATCGTCGGCGTCAACAAGTACCGCCTCGCCAGCGAGGACCAGCTCGACACCCTCGAAGTCGACAATGTGGCCGTGCGCGAAGGCCAGATCGCGCGGCTGAAGTGGGTGCGCGATACCCGCGATGAGACCAAGTGCCGCGCGGCTTTGAATGCGCTGACCGAAGGCGCAAAGACCGGCGGCAATCTGCTCGAACTCGCGGTCGAAGCCGCGCGGCAGCGCGCGACGCTCGGTGAGATTTCGGACGCGATGGAGCTGGTGTTCGGCCGCCACGGCACGTTCCCCACCCCGGTCAAGGGCGTCTACAG
>CANEVG010000024.1 GCA_947442095.1 Sphingomonadaceae bacterium | reverse complement strand
CCGAATTCGCGCACCGTGCGCTCTCCCGTGTGCAGATCGAACGCGAAGATCGGAGCATGGCTGATTAAGTTCGCCGGATCGCCAGTGGCAAGGCCCATCGACCAGACATAGCGATAAGGCTGACCGAAGAAACGCTCGTCCGGCCGGGGAAACTCCTGCGGTGTAGCGTCGAGCGTCTGGCGGCTGACCTTGCGGGACACAGTATCGATCGTCCAGCGCTCCAGACCGCACGGTTTGCCAGCTGGGCCATCCACGCTGCCGTCGCTCGCAGGTTCGAACATCGTTTCATAGGCGCACAGATCGACCACGACCGTGCCATCCTCAGCATCGAAGCTGTTGGCGACATGGAAGACATAGGCCGGATCGACCGCGCACCAGATGATATCCTCCGCGCCGCCATCGCGCGGCAGCAGGCCGATGCGCGCCGTGTGATCGGGGTTCCAGCGATAGGGGAAGGTCGCCCCGCCAATCACTGCGCTCATCGAGAAGGTCACCGGCAAATCGAACACCAGAATATACTTTGCCGTCATGCTGGATTCGTGGATCGAAGGGCCATGCTGCACCGGGATCGCGACCTGCCGCGTCACAGTGCCTTCGGGCGAAACCCGCACATACCACACCTTGTCGTGCGTGGTGCCGGCATACGTGATGGCATGCAGCTCGCCGGTGCGCGGGTCTTCATGCGGGTGAGCGGTGAAGGGCACACGCAGGGTGCCCTCCAGATCGGTATAAGCCATCTCTCCAAAATCATGTGAAAGCTCGACCGGAAAACTCCCTGCCTCGACCAGCGCATACGTCCTGCCGCCGTGCGAGATGACATTGGTGTTCACCGTATCAAAAGTGGGCGAAAGCCGCGGCCCGGGCGCGGCGGCCGGCCCGCCTGCCGCTTCCAGCGTGCGCGAGCGAATATAGCGGTTGCGATACCACTGCGCCGTGCCATCCTTCAGATAGACGCCGTGGACCATGCCGTCGCCCACGAACCAGTGATAGCCGCGCGGATCGGGGCGGAATGGGTTCGGCCCGATCCGCACATAGCGGCCCGCCAGCGCAGCCGGGATCGTGCCCGTCACGGCCAGGTCGGTGATCGTGCGCTCTTCCGCCACGGGGGCATGGATGCCCGAGAGGAACGTGTGGGTCCGGTCCGCGCGCTGGCGCTTGCGGTTGAACGCAGCAACCGTTTCCACCCCTTTGGTTACGACACCGCGGATGGTGGTTTCTACAATACTTGCCACGTCTGCGGACTCCTCGTACACAATTCAGCAACATATCTGCTATGGTAACAGCGTCAACATCAAGGGCAAGTCAACGTGCCTACCATCACGGCGATTTGCGGACCGCACTCGTGGCCGCCGGATTGCGCGCGCTGGAAAGCACCGACATCGCCGAGATCTCCCTGCGCCGCCTGGCGCGCGAAGCGGGCGTCTCCGCCACCGCGGTCTACCGCCACTTCCCTGACAAGCGCGCGTTGATGGAAGCCATGGCCCGCGAGGGCCTCGCCCAATTGGCCAGAATGCAAGGGCAGGCCGCTCGCGAAGCCGGGGACAAGGCCTTCTCGGCCGCGGGCCGCGCCTATATCCGTTTTGCGCTGGCCAACCCTGGCCTGTTCCGGCTTGTTTTCACGCACCGGGCCGGGCGATCAGACGCCCTGCCGCAAAGTGATCCCGCTGCCTCCATGCTGCTGAAAAATGCCGCCCAGGCCATCGGCGGCGACGAAGCCGCCGCCCGCCGCGTCGCCATAAAGTCGTGGGCCCAGGTCCACGGCCTCGCTATGCTGCTGCTAGATGGACAGATTCCCGCAGATGACGCCCTGATCGACCAGATCATCGAGGGAAGCTCCACCGCAAGGGCACGCACCTGAGCGCCCGTGACTGAGCGATTTCTGGCGCAGGCCCGCCCGGTATCCAGCCTCCCAGGGTGACATACTGTTACACTGTGTTACCCTCAAATCAGCGAATAAGCATCTCATATAAATTCGAATTCTCTGCAAAGAGGACACCGGACACCTCCGCGCCCCGCGCGCTTTCCGCCACCCACTACAAGGCGAAAGAACCCGGAGCGAAAGCCCGGACGCCATATGCCAGATTGCTGGCGTGTAGGAAAATCGGGATGGCAAGGATGGGGCATTGGATTGCTTTGTCGGCTTTGCCTTCTCGCCATGTAGGCGGGTGTGTGGATGGGCGCAGCGGGCTTTGGGCATAGAAAAAGGGCCGGAAGGTCTCCCCTCCGGCCCCCAATTCTTGGCGCAACGTGAGCGTAGGACTTAGAAGTCCATGCCGCCCATGCCGCCCATGCCGCCGCCGGGCATGCCGCCGCCCATGGCGGGCTTGTCATCGGGGCGTTCGCTGATCGCGGCTTCGGTCGTGATCAGGAGGCCGGCGACCGAAGCTGCGTCCTGGAGCGCGGTGCGGACGACCTTGGTGGGGTCGATCACGCCGGCGGCCTTCAGGTTCTCGTAGGTATCGGTTGCGGCGTTGAAGCCCTGGGTCTGATC
Source organism: Sphingomonadaceae bacterium (assembly GCA_947442095.1). Classification (GTDB taxonomy): domain Bacteria; phylum Pseudomonadota; class Alphaproteobacteria; order Sphingomonadales; family Sphingomonadaceae; genus Novosphingobium. Next base: position 15,097 of record CANEVG010000024.1, on the reverse strand, counting down.
GCCCTCGCGCAGCAGGTTGCCCGAAACGACAGCGCCGTCGTGGCCGGCGTTCTCGGCGATCTGGCGGATCGGGGCGAGAATGGCGCGGCGAACAATGTCGATGCCCTTGGTCTGGTCGTCGTTGGCACCCTTGAGGCCTTCGAGTGCCTTGGTGGCATAGAGCAGCGCCGTGCCGCCGCCGGGGACGATGCCTTCTTCGACAGCCGCGCGGGTGGCGTGGAGGGCGTCGTCAACGCGGTCCTTGCGCTCCTTGACTTCGACTTCCGAAGCGCCGCCGACCTTGATCACGGCAACACCGCCGGCCAGCTTGGCGAGGCGTTCCTGCAGTTTTTCGCGGTCGTAATCGCTGGTGGTGACTTCGATCTGGGCGCGGATCTGTTCGACGCGGGCCTTGATGTCGTCTGCCGAACCTGCGCCGTCGACGATGGTAGTGTTGTCCTTGTCGATCGTGACCTTCTTGGCCTGGCCGAGCATGGCGAGCGTGACGCTCTCCAGCTTGATGCCGAGGTCTTCGGAGATCATTTCGCCGTGGGTCAGTGTGGCGATATCGCCCAGCATGGCCTTGCGGCGATCACCGAAGCCCGGAGCCTTGACCGCTGCAACCTTGAGGCCGCCGCGCAGCTTGTTGACCACGAGGGTAGCGAGGGCTTCGCCTTCAATGTCTTCAGCGATGATGAGAAGCGGGCGGCCGGTCTGGACGACAGCTTCGAGCACGGGAAGCATCGCCTGGAGCGAGGAGAGCTTCTTTTCGTGGATCAGGATGTAGGGGCTTTCCAGCTCCACGGTCATCTTGTCCGGGTTGGTGATGAAGTAGGGCGAGAGGTAGCCGCGATCGAACTGCATGCCTTCGACGACATCGAGTTCGAATTCGAGGCCCTTGGCCTCTTCCACGGTGATCACGCCTTCCTTGCCGACCTTGTCCATCGCTTCGGCGATCTTCTGGCCAACTTCGACGTCGCCATTGGCCGAGATGATGCCGACCTGGGCGATTTCGGCGGTGCCGGCGACCGGGGTCGAGCGGGCCTTGAGGTCTTCGACGACCTTGGTCACGGCGAGGTCAATGCCGCGCTTCAGGTCCATCGGGTTCATGCCGGCGGCGACCGAGGTCATACCTTCGCGCACGATGGCTTGGGCCAGCACGGTTGCCGTGGTGGTGCCGTCACCGGCGAGGTCGTTGGTCTTCGAGGCAACTTCGCGCAGCATCTGTGCGCCCATGTTTTCGAACTTGTCCTTGAGTTCGATTTCCTTGGCGACGGTGACGCCGTCCTTGGTGATGCGGGGTGCGCCGAAGCTCTTGTCGATGACGACGTTGCGGCCCTTGGGGCCGAGCGTCACCTTGACGGCGTCTGCGAGGATATCGACACCGCGCAGAATGCGTTCGCGGGCGTCGCGGCCGAACTTAACGTCCTTGGCAGCCATGATTGTTTCCTTTGGATAGAATGGGTTGGGTCAGGAAATCCGGAGTTTTCAGTCCCGAAATCAGCCGATGATGCCGAGAACGTCCGATTCCTTCATGATCAGCAGGTCTTCGCCGCTGACCTTGACTTCGGTGCCGGACCACTTGCCGAACAATACGCGGTCACCGACCTTGACGTCCATCGGGGTGATCGTGCCGTTCTCGGCACGGGCGCCGGTTCCGACGGCGACGATTTCGCCTTCAGCGGGCTTTTCCTTGGCGCTGTCGGGAATGATGATCCCGCCGGCGGTCTTTTCCTCGGCTTCGACGCGGCGCACCAGCACGCGATCGTGCAGCGGACGGAATGTCATGGGTTTCTCCCTTGTTCCATGATACAGAAGTGGCGCTTGGCACTCTCAGGTGTGGAGTGCCAGCACCGCGCATATGGGTTCGCTCAAGGGGAGCGTCAACCACCGGCGAGAAGATTTTTTAGGCTGGCAGGAGGCCTAGTTTGGCACGGCGGTGCCAGCGCCAGAGAATGAGCGCGGCGACGACGACGAGGCCGGTCATCAGCCCTATCCACACGCCGGTGCCGCGCAGCGGGGTGTAGAGGCCCAGCCAGATCGCGGTGCCGATGCCGGGCAACCAATAGCCGAACAGCGCGATGTTCATCGGCACGCGCGTGTCCTGAACCCCGCGCAGCAGGCTGCCGCCGACGACTTGTGCGCCGTCGAACACCTGGAACGCGGCGGCGACGACCATGTACTGCGTGGCGAGCACCACGAGGCGGGCGTTGGCGGGCGCATCAGGATCGATGTAGGCTCGCAGGATGAGGTGCGGGAAGAACAGCATGATCGAGGCGGTGAGAACCATGAAGCCGACGCCGATCGCGGTCGCCACCACGCCGGCGCGGGCGATCGCGGCGTTGTCCTTCGCGCCAAAGGCGAGGCCGACGCGGATGGTGGCGGCCTGGCCGACACCGAACGGTACCTGAAACGCGAAGGCGGCGAACTGCAGCGCGACCGCGTGCGCGGCGAGTTCGACCTCGCCGATGCGGCCCATGAGAAAGGCCGCGCCGTTGAACATCCCGGCCTCGGCAATGATAGTAGCGGTGATCGGCAGGCCAATGCGCAGCACATCGACAAAGCGCGGCCAGTCCATGCGCCACCACCGGCCCGCGAAACGATAGCGCCTAAGGCGGCGATCGGTGCGGATCACGGCGCAATAGGCGGCCAGCATGAACAGCGCGGTGACGACGCTCGAGATCGCCGAGCCGGTGAGCCCGAGCGCAGGCGCGCCGAAATTGCCGAACACGAACATGTAGTTGCCCAGCACGTTTACGCCGACGGCGAGGCCATTGATCACGGTGCCGATATAGGGCCGGCCCAGCGTCGAGACCACGGTGCGCAGCAGCGAGGCGAGCACCGCCGGGATCGACGCCCACATCAGCACATTGAGGAACGGCACGGCGAGGCCGATCACTTCCTCGCTCTGCCCCGTGGCGCGCATCAGCGGGCCGCCGAGCAGGCAGACGCCCATCGCGCCGACGCCGGCGATCACCCCGGCCCAGCCGGTCATGCGCACGGTGCGGCGCACTTCGCGCACGGCGTGGCGGCGCGCGCCGATTTCGGCAGCGATCAGCGGGGAGGCGGCGCCGACAAGGCCCGAAAGGCTCCATATCAGGAGGCCGAACAGCGAGACGGCGAGCGAGGAGGCGGCGAGCGCAGCCGGGCCGAGCCGCGCTACGAAGATGACGTCGACCGCGAACACCGCCATCTGCAGCAGTCCAGCCCCCACCAGCGGCGCGGCGAGGCGCAGCATGGCGCGCCACTCATCGATCCAGCGGGTGGGTGGGCTTTCGAACATGGAATGGGCCATAGGGGGAGGGGGGCGCGTTGGAAAGGTGAGACCGCGCAAACAAAAAGGGCAGGCCTTGCGACCCGCCCTTTGCGTTACACGGATGCTTCAAGACATCCGCGAAACTTTGAAGCTTTCTGGATTGCGCCAGATTACTTGATTTCGACCGTGCCGCCAGCTTCTTCGATCTTCTTCTTGATCTCTTCGGCTTCAGTCTTGCTCACGCCTTCCTTGATCGCCTTGGGAGCGGCTTCAACGAGCGATTTGGCTTCGGTCAGGCCGAGCTGCGTGATCGCGCGCACTTCCTTGATGACCTGAATCTTCTTGCCGCCGTCGCCGGTCAGGATGACGTCGAATTCGGTCTGCTCTTCAACCGCGGCAGCGGCCTCACCGCCGCCAGCAGGGGCAGCAACGGCAACGGCAGCAGCGGCGGAAACGCCCCATGCTTCTTCGAGAGCCTTGGCAAGGTCAGCAGCTTCGAGAACGGTGAGCTTGGAAAGTTCTGCAACGAGATTGGCGATGTCAGCCATGATATTTCACTCCTGAATGTTGTTTGCCCAATTGGGCGGAATTGAAAGTTGGTCTGTACCGGGTGCTGCTTACGCGGCGTCCTTCTCGGCATAGGCTGCGAAAACGCGGGCCAGCTTGGCCGCCGGAGCGGTCGTGAGCTGGGCGATCTTCGTGGCCGGTGCCTGAACGAGGCCGATAAGCTTGGCGCGCAGTTCGTCGAGCGAGGGCATCGTGGCGAGTGCCTTGATCCCATCGGCATTCAGAATTTGCGAACCCATCGCGCCGCCGACAATTTCGAGCTTGTCATTGGTCTTGGCGAACTCAACCACAGCCTTGGCGGCTGCGACCGGATCCGCTGAGGCGGCGATCCCGGTGGGGCCAGTGAACATTTCACTGACGCCTTCGTAATCGGTGCCTGCGACGGCAATCTTGGCCAGACTGTTCTTCGCAACCTTGTACGAAGCGCCTGCTTCCCGAACCTTTATGCGCAGCGCGGTGGACTGGGCCACCGTCATGCCGAGGTTGCGGGTGATCACCACCGCCCCGGCTTCGTTGAACACGTCGGCGAGGAATGCGACCGCTTCGGCTTTCTGCGAACGATCCATGCCTTACTCCTTCACATGTGACCGAGCGGGGCGAACCCCGGACGGCCGGCTACGTTGTCCATGGCCACAAGTGCCACGGGCGAGTCCGTTGAGGGGGGAAGGAGCGTGCCCTGAAGCACGTTCGGCATGGCGTCCGCCCAGGGCGAAACATCAGGCAAGGGCGGCGAGCCGCCCGGATCTCTTTTCCCCGTCTAGGCTGGAGATTAAGCGTGGGAACCACGCACCAGCTGTCTCGGACGGATGAACGAAGGGCCGAAACCCCGCGGTCTGCGGCGGCCTTTGGTGGAAAGGGGCGGCAGAGTCAAGCAATGAGGCGGCCCGCGGCGCAATTGCGCTTCGGTGAGAGCGGCGTTACCAAACCAGATACAGCCAATAGCATGAGCTGGTTTGCTGGAAGGCCAAGGCGATCGGGAGAGTGGCATGAGTGACCTACGACAACGCAACATGGCGCTCATCGAGCAGTACTATGCGTGCCTGAATGATGGCGATATGGAGCAAGTGGCCGCGCTGCACAGCGACGACGTCGCGTTCAACATGCTGGGCTCGACCCCGGTTTCGGGACGCTGGGAAAGCAAAGCAGAATGCTTCGGTCCGGTCGTTGCGGACGGGGTGCTGGGCAAGCTTCAGCCCGGCCAATGGCACTTTGCGAAAAAATGGCGGATCATGTGCGCGGATGACGTGCGGGTTGTTGGCATCATGCAAGGTGGCGGACCGGGCCTGAACGGCAAGCAATATGACCAAACCTATTGTCAGGTTTTCACGATCAAGGACAACCGCATCAGCGAATTGCACGAGTTTTACGACACGGCCTTGGTTGAGCTTGTGCTGAACGACAACCCGACCGCCAAGCCGGCCGTTCAGCCGGATCGCCCGTTTCGGTTTTGAAACAGCCATTCCAAAAGGTTTCTGCCCGAAGGCTGCGAGAAACACTTAGCAGCCCGGTTTGACTTGGGGTCATCGCGCACCTATATGCCCGAACGTACCTGATGTTTCGAGCAAGGCCGTCCCATGCGCGGGGGAAGGCTCAGGAAGGAAACCCGGGGATATCCATCTGACGCAAAGAACCAAAGGCCACGAGGAATCCATCCGGAATCCGCGGACCTTTTTGGTTTTTGTGATCGGTGGCGCCACACGCCGCGCGTGGCACATTTTTCGCCGGTTCTCCCCGGCACCAGACTGAAAGAGGCTTATCCTCCATGGCAACCAAGGCAACTCCTTCGGGCACCCCGGCACGCGCGGGCCTCAAGAAGCGCATCCGCAAGATCTTCGGCGACATCCACGAAGTAGTGCAGATGCCGAACCTGATCGAGGTGCAGCGCGAATCGTATGAACAGTTCCTCCGCTCCGATCCCGCCACCGGCTATGTCTCGGGGCTTGAAAAGACGCTGCGTTCGGTCTTCCCGATCCAGGATTTCGCAGGCACCGCCAGCCTCGATATCAAGGAGCGCGACGGCTATGTGCTTGAAGCGCCCAAGTACGACACCAACGAGTGCCGCCAGCGCGGGATCACTTATGCCGCGCCGATGAAGGTTACGCTCAAGCTGGCGACCTTCGAGGTCGACAACGAGACCGAGACCAAGAGCCTCATCGATATCAAGGAGCAGGACGTCTACATGGGCGATATCCCGCTCATGACCGACAACGGCACTTTCATCATCAACGGGACCGAGCGCGTCATCGTCAGCCAGATGCACCGTTCGCCGGGCGTGCTGTTCGACCATGACCGCGGCAAGACGCACTCTTCGGGCAAGTACCTGTTTGCCGCGCGTGTGATTCCCTACCGTGGTTCGTGGCTCGACTTCGAATTTGACGCCAAGGACATCGTCAACGTCCGCATCGACCGCAAGCGCAAGCTGCCAGTCACCGCGCTGCTTTATGCGCTGGGCCTGAACGGCGAGGAAATCCTCGATTTCTTCTACGACAAGGTCGTGTGGGCGCGCGCAGAAGGCGGCTGGAAAGTGCCCTTCGTGCTCGACCAGTGGCGCGGCGCGAAGCCGGCGTTCGACATCGTCGATGCTGCCTCGGGCGAAGTCGTGTTCCCCGCCGGCACCAAGATTTCTCCGCGCGCCGCCAACAAGGCTGCCAAGGATGGCCTCGCCAACCTGCTGATCCCGACCGAGGAAATCTTCGGCCGCTATGCCTCCAAGGACCTGATCGACGAGAGCACCGGTCGCATCTGGATCGAAGCGGGCGATGAAGTTTCGCCGGAAAACCTGGAAGCGCTGGACAAGGCCGGCGTCGATGTTCTCGAGCTGCTTGATATCGACCACATGAACATTGGTCCGTGGATCCGCAACACGATGAAGGCCGACAAGGCCGAGGACCGCGACCAGGCGCTTTCGGACATCTACCGCGTGATGCGCCCCGGCGAGCCGCCGACGCGCGAAACCGCCGAAGCGCTGTTTGATGGCCTGTTCTTCGACCCGGACCGCTACGACCTCTCGGCCGTGGGCCGCGTGAAGCTCAACATGCGTCTGGCGCTTGAGTGCGAAGACACCGTCACCACCTTGCGCACCGAGGATATCCTCGCGGTGGTCAAGGAGCTGGTGAACCTCAAGGACGGCAAGGGCGAGGTCGACGACATCGACAACCTCGGCAACCGCCGCGTGCGTTCAGTGGGCGAGCTTCTCGAGAACCAGTACCGCGTCGGCCTGCTGCGCATGGAGCGCGCGGTGAAGGAGCGGATGAGCTCGGTTGACGTATCGACCGTGATGCCCAACGATCTGATCAACGCCAAGCCAGCGGTGGCTGCTGTGCGCGAGTTCTTCGGTTCATCGCAGCTTTCGCAGTTCATGGATCAGACCAACCCGCTGTCGGAAGTGACCCACAAGCGCCGCGTCTCGGCGCTCGGGCCGGGCGGCTTGACCCGTGAGCGCGCCGGCTTCGAAGTGCGCGACGTTCACCCGACGCACTATGGTCGCATCTGCCCGATCGAAACGCCGGAAGGCCCGAACATCGGTCTGATCAACTCGCTGAGCACCTTCGCGCGCGTCAACAAATACGGCTTTATCGAAACGCCGTACCGCAAGGTCGTGGGCCAGAAGGTCACTGGCGATGTCGTCTATCTCTCCGCCATGGAAGAGCAGAAGCACACCGTAGCGCAGGCTTCGGCTGAACTGACCGGCGACGGTTCTTTCGCGGAAGAGCTCGTCTCGGCGCGGCAGAACGGTGAATTCGTGATGAGCCCGCGTGAAAACGTGACGCTGATGGACGTCAGCCCCAAGCAGCTCGTCTCGGTCGCCGCCTCGCTCATTCCGTTCCTCGAAAACGATGACGCCAATCGCGCGCTCATGGGCTCGAACATGCAGCGCCAGGCTGTGCCGCTGGTCAAGGCCGATGCGCCGTTCGTGGGCACCGGCATGGAAGAAACCGTGGCCCGCGATTCGGGCGCAGCCATCGGCGCGCTGCGCTCGGGCGTGGTCGATCAAGTTGACGCGACCCGCATCGTGATCCGCGCCTCCGGCGATATCGAGGCCGGTCGTTCTGGCGTGGACATCTACACGCTGCAGAAGTTCCAGCGTTCCAACCAGAACACCTGCATCAACCAGCGCCCGCTGGTGAAGGTCGGCGATCTCGTTGAAAAGGGCGACATTCTGGCAGACGGTCCCTCGACCGACCTCGGCGAGCTGGCGCTCGGCCGCAACACCCTCGTCGCGTTCATGCCGTGGAACGGCTACAACTACGAGGATTCGATCCTGATCTCCGAGCGCATCGTGAAGGACGACGTGTTCACCTCGATCCATATCGAGGAGTTCGAGGTCATGGCGCGCGACACCAAGCTCGGGCCGGAAGACATCACGCGCGATATTCCGAACGTCGGCGAGGAAGCTCTGCGCAACCTCGACGAGGCGGGCATTGTCTACATCGGCGCCGAAGTGCACCCCGGTGACATTCTCGTCGGCAAAATCACGCCAAAGGGTGAGAGCCCGATGACGCCGGAAGAGAAGCTGCTGCGCGCGATTTTCGGTGAAAAGGCCAGCGACGTGCGCGACACCTCGCTCCGCCTGCCGCCGGGCGTTTCGGGCACGATCGTCGAAGTGCGCGTGTTTAATCGTCACGGTATCGAGATCGACGACCGTACCCGCGCGATTCAGAATGAGGAAATCGAACGCCTCGCCAAGGACCGCGAAGACGAGCGCGGCATCCTCAATCGCGCCACTTTCAACCGCTTGCGGGACATGCTGATCGGCCAGACAGCCAGCAGCGCGCCCAAGGGAATCAAGAAGGGCACCGTGATCGACGAGCAGGTCCTCGCCGATGTCGAGCGCTTCGAATGGTGGAAGTTCTCGGTCGCCGACGAGGCGCGCCAGATGCAGCTCGAAGCGGTCAAGCTGCAGTATGACGAGACCGTGAAGTCGATCCAGGAGAAGTTCGAGGACCGGAAGGAGAAGCTGGAGCGCGGCGACGAGCTAGCTCCGGGCGTGCTCAAGATGGTCAAGGTCTTCGTGGCGGTGAAGCGCAAGCTGCAGCCGGGCGATAAGATGGCCGGCCGTCACGGCAACAAGGGCGTGATCAGCCGCATCCTTCCGATCGAGGACATGCCGTTCCTCGCGGACGGTACTCACGTCGACATCGTGCTCAACCCGCTGGGCGTGCCGAGCCGCATGAACGTCGGGCAGATCTTCGAGACGCACCTTGGTTGGGCCGCACGCGGGCTTGGTCAGCAGATCAAGCACGAGCTGGAGGAATGGCGCCACGCCAATCCCAACCCGGAAGCGGGTGCTCCGCCGACGGCGCTGATCGACAAGTTGAACGATATCTATGGCGAGAACTATCACGCCGATATCAATAGCCGTTCGACCGAGGAAATCCTCGAGCTGGCGGGCAACCTGACCGCGGGCGTGCCGATGGGCACACCGGTGTTCGACGGTGCGCGCGAGGCGGACGTGTCGGCGATGCTGACCAAGGCTGGGCTCGATACGTCGGGGCAGTCCACGCTCTATGACGGGCGCACTGGCGAGGCGTTCGACCGCAAGGTCACCGTGGGCATCATCTACATGCTCAAGCTGCACCACCTTGTGGACGACAAGATCCACGCGCGTTCGATCGGGCCTTACAGCCTCGTCACCCAGCAGCCGCTGGGCGGCAAGGCCCAGTTCGGCGGCCAGCGCTTCGGCGAGATGGAGGTTTGGGCGCTGCAGGCCTACGGCGCGGCCTACACCTTGCAGGAAATGCTCACGGTGAAGTCCGACGACGTGGTCGGCCGCACCAAGGTCTACGAAGCGATCGTCAAGGGTGACGACACCTTCGAGGCCGGCATTCCAGAGAGCTTCAACGTGCTCGTCAAGGAAATGCGCAGCCTCGGCCTCAACGTCGAACTTTCGTCGCTCGATGTTGACGAAGACGGCGTTGCGATCGCGGCGGAGTGAGGGAGAGCGAGATGATCAAGTCCTGGCTGAATCAACCAATCACGCAGTCCCGCTGGGTCATGCTGTTGTTTGTGCTGACAACCATGACCATGGATTTGATCAATCTCGCACAGCTCGCCGAGTAATTTGGGGCGCCCACAGTGGCGCCCCGGTCCGAATTTGCCCGCAAAGGGAATTGCCATGAACGACCTTACCAAGTTCACCAACCAGATCGCCAAGACCGAGACTTTCGACCAGATCCAGATCGGTCTGGCGAGCCCCGAGCGCATCCGCAGCTGGTCCTTCGGCGAAATCAAGAAGCCGGAGACGATCAACTACCGCACGTTCAAGCCCGAGCGTGACGGCCTGTTCTGCGCGCGCATTTTCGGCCCGGTGAAGGACTACGAGTGCCTCTGCGGCAAGTACAAGCGCATGAAGTACAAGGGCGTCGTTTGCGAAAAGTGCGGCGTCGAGGTTACCGTTACGAAGGTGCGCCGCGAGCGCATGGGCCACATCGAGCTGGCCGCGCCGGTCGCGCACATCTGGTTCCTGAAGTCGCTGCCTTCGCGGATCGGCCTGCTGCTGGATATGCAGCTTAAGCAGCTTGAGCGCATTCTCTACTTCGAAAGCTATGTCGTGATCGAGCCGGGCATCACCCCGCTCGAGCGCTACCAGCTCCTCACTGAAGACGAGCTGCTCGACGCGCAGGACGAATATGGGGAGGACGCGTTCTCGGCCGGGATTGGCGCCGAAGCGGTCAAGCACATGCTCATGGACCTCGACATGGTCGAAGAGCGCAAGCAACTGCTGGAAGAGCTCGCCACCACCAAGTCCGAATTGAAGCCCAAGAAGATCATCAAGCGCCTCAAGGTCGTCGAATCGTTCATCGATTCGGGCAACCGTCCGGAGTGGATGATCCTCGACGTGATTCCCGTGATCCCGCCTGAACTGCGCCCGCTGGTGCCGCTCGATGGCGGCCGCTTCGCGACCTCGGATCTCAACGATCTCTATCGCCGCGTCATCAACCGCAACAACCGCTTGAAGCGCCTGATCGAACTGCGCGCGCCGGACATCATCGTGCGCAACGAAAAGCGCATGCTGCAGGAAGCGGTTGACGCACTGTTCGACAACGGCCGCCGCGGCCGCATCATCACCGGTGCCAACAAGCGTCCGCTCAAGTCGCTGTCCGACATGCTCAAGGGCAAGCAGGGCCGCTTCCGCCAGAACTTGCTCGGCAAGCGCGTCGATTATTCGGGCCGTTCGGTCATCGTGACCGGGCCGGAGCTCAAACTGCACCAGTGCGGGCTCCCGAAGAAGATGGCGCTCGAACTGTTCAAGCCGTTCATCTACGCGCGTCTCGATGCCAAGGGTCTGTCGATGACCCTGAAGCAGGCCAAGAAGTGGGTCGAGAAGGAGCGCAAGGAAGTCTGGGATATCCTCGACGAAGTGATCCGCGAACACCCGGTGATGCTCAACCGCGCACCGACGCTCCACCGCCTTGGCATTCAGGCGTTCGAGCCGGTGCTGATCGAGGGCAAGGCGATCCAGCTGCACCCGCTCGTCTGCTCGGCCTTCAACGCCGACTTCGACGGTGACCAGATGGCCGTCCACGTGCCGCTTTCGCTGGAAGCCCAGCTCGAAGCGCGCGTGCTGATGATGTCCACCAACAACATCCTCTCGCCCGCCAACGGCAAGCCGATCATCGTGCCCTCGCAGGACATGGTCTTGGGTCTCTATTACCTGTCGATGGACCGTCAGGGCGAGCCGGGCGAAGGCATGATGCTGGCCGACATGGCCGAAGTGCACCAGGCGCTGTTCGCCGGGGCCGTCACCATGCACTCGAAGATCACGGCGCGCGTGCCGCAGACCGACGAGAACGGGAAGCAGTACCTCAAGCGCTATGAAACGACCCCGGGCCGCATGTTGATCGGCGAATGCCTGCCCAAGAGCAGCACGGTGCCCTTCGAGCTGGTCAACCGCCTGCTCACCAAGAAGGAAATCGCCGACGTCATTGATCAGGTCTATCGCCACACCGGCCAGAAGGACACGGTGCTGTTCGCCGATGCGATCATGAGCCTGGGCTTCCGCAACGCGTTCAAGGCGGGCATCTCGTTCGGCAAGGACGACATGATCATCCCCGACAGCAAGGATGCGCTGGTCGGCGAGACCAAGGAACTGGTGGCCGATTACGAGCAGCAGTATCAGGACGGTCTGATCACCCAGCAGGAAAAGTACAACAAGGTGATCGACGCCTGGAGCCGTTGCGGCGATCAGGTGGCGGCGGCCATGATGGAAGAGATCAAGGCCACCCCGCTCGACGAACATGGCCGCGAGAAGCAGGTCAACTCGATCTACATGATGAGCCACTCCGGCGCGCGTGGTTCGCCAACGCAGATGAAGCAGTTGGCGGGTATGCGCGGGCTGATGGCCAAGCCTTCGGGCGAGATCATCGAAACCCCGATCATCTCGAACTTCAAGGAAGGTCTGACCGTTCTTGAATACTTCAACTCGACCCACGGCGCTCGTAAGGGCCTTGCGGATACCGCGCTGAAGACCGCAAACTCTGGCTACCTCACGCGCCGTCTTGTCGACGTGTCGCAGGACTGCGTCGTCACCATCGACGATTGCGGCACCGAGCGTGCGCTCGAAATGCGCGCCATCGTGCAGGGCGGTTCGACCATCGCCTCGCTGGGTGAACGCATCCTCGGCCGCACGCTGGCCGAGGACATGATCGAGGCCAAGACCGGCGAAGTGCTCATGCCCAAGGGCATGCTGCTTGATGAAGCCGCGATCGTGAAAATCGAAGCGGCTGGCGCGCAATCGGCCCGCATCCGCTCGCCGCTGGTCTGCGCGGCGCAAGTTGGCGTCTGCGGCACCTGCTATGGCCGCGATCTCGCGCGCGGTACGCCGGTCAACATTGGTGAAGCTGTCGGCGTCATCGCCGCGCAGTCGATTGGCGAGCCGGGCACGCAGCTGACGATGCGCACGTTCCACATCGGTGGTGCGGCGCAGGTCAACGAGCAGTCGAACCTCGAATCGCTGTGCGACGGTACCGTGGTCCACCGCGATATCCCGACGATCATGGACTCGCGCGGTCGCCGCCTCAGCCTTGCCCGCAACGGCGAGATCGTGGTGCTCGACAACGATGGACGCGAGCGCGCCATGCACCGCGTACCTTACGGTACGCACCTGCTGCACGAGAACGGCGCTTCGGTGAAGCAGGGCGAACGCCTCGCTGAGTGGGATCCGTTCACCCTGCCGGTTATCACCGACAAGGCAGGCGTGGTGCGCTACCAGGATCTGGTCGATGGACGCACGCTCACTGAACTGGTCGATGAAGCGACCGGCATTGCCCAGCGCGTCGTCACCGAAAACCGTGTCGGCGGGCGCGGCAAGAAGGAAGACCTCCGTCCGCGTCTGACCCTGATGGACGAGAACTCGGGCGAGGCCGGGCGCTATCTGATGGCACCGGGCACCACGCTTTCGGTGGAGGATGGTCAGACGGTCAAGGCCGGTGACGTGCTGGCACGTGCCAGCCGCGAAGCCGCCAAGACCCGCGACATCACCGGTGGTCTGCCGCGCGTGGCCGAGCTGTTCGAGGCACGCAAGCCCAAGGACAACGCGATCATCGCCAAGATCTCGGGCCGCATCGAATTCGTCCGCGATTATAAGGCGAAGCGCAAGATCGCGATCATCCCCGAGGAAGGCGAACCGGTCGAGTACCTGATCCCTAAGTCCAAGGTCATCGACGTGCAGGAAGGCGACTTCGTCAAGAAGGGCGACAACCTGATCTCGGGCTCGCCCGATCCGCACGACATTCTGGAAGTCCTGGGGGTCGAGGCCTTGGCCGAATACCTCGTCGCGGAAATCCAGGAAGTCTACCGGTTGCAGGGTGTGAAGATCAACGACAAGCACATCGAGGTGATCGTTCGCCAGATGCTGCAGAAGGTTGAGATCACCGAAGGCGGCGATACAACGCTGCTGGCGGGCGAGCAGGTCGATCTGGAAGAAATGAACGAATACAACGCCAAGCTGGCGCCGGGTATGCGCCCCGCCGAAGGCAAGCCGGTGCTGCTCGGCATTACCAAGGCTTCGTTGCAGACGCGTTCATTCATCTCGGCCGCCTCGTTCCAGGAAACCACCCGCGTGCTCACGCAGGCGGCGGTCGAGGGGAAGAAGGACTCGCTGATCGGGCTCAAGGAAAACGTCATCGTTGGCCGGCTGATCCCGGCGGGCACGGGTGCGGGCATGAACCGCATGCGCGTCGCCGCCACCAGCCGCGATGCCGCGCTGCGTGCTTCCTACCGCAAGCTGCAGGAATCGCTCATCGCGCCGGATTCGGCCGAGGAAGAGCATGCGGCCGAACTGGCGCAGGGCCCCGAAGCGGCGATCGGCGATGATCCGCTGGCAGCGGTCGAGGGCGAGACCCACGGCACCGATGCCGATGCGGGCGATTACCTGATAGAGGACGGCGAAGCCTGATCCGATCTGCTGGCTGGCTGATTTAAGCTGGAGCCACGCCTACTGAACAAAAGCCCCCGCTGGCGCGAACCGGCGGGGGCTTTTTGTGTGCGACGTCGTCGCTAAGCTATACTCGAAGGAAGTGCGAAAGCTCGCTGGTAATCACTTTCCTATGCGAACCCTATTTACGGCGCACGTCCGGTGCCGGTCGGGATGGTAACAGAATATGTTCGGCCACGCTATGCTCGGCTCCAAGGCGCGCGATGGCGTGCGGGTTCTGATCAGTCTTGTGCCGGCGATCATCGCACTGGCCTCTGTCGTGGTCTACGACGTTCGCGCTGGTGGACCGCTTACCCAAGGCGCCCCGATGTCAACGACAGGGTCGCGGCTGCCGATCGTTTCTGGCAGGTTATGGACACCCGTTTCCTTACTGCTGCCGCCAGCGGCAACACCCAGGCCAGCGAGGAAGGCTTTACCAAGGGGTTCGGCCCCATCTACCGGGTGCAGCGCGAACAGGTGCGTAGTCTGTGGTCGCGCCTTCCCGAGCCTATAGCGCTGAAATGGAAACGGCCAACGCGCGGCTGGGTGCGATACGGCTTCGGCCATGCAGCGCATGGCGGGCTGCGACATGGATCTGATCAACGAAGTCGCCGCGCACCAGGATGAGATCGGCCAAGTTGCCCGCGCGATGGAAGTGTTTCGCGGTGCTGATGAAGCCCGCCGCCATGCCTGGGCCGAACAGAAGGTCGTGGTCGAAGCGCTTGCATCTCGCGAACAAGGCTCTTGAGGATTGGCTCGATGATCCCTTCCCGCCAAGCTACAAAACGCCGCGGCTTAACTACAACGCGGCGGTAGCCTTGCTGGCGGAGGCGCTGCCCATCGTCAGCGTTGGTACCGCCAGCGTGGAATGCAATCTTGCT
>CANEVG010000023.1 GCA_947442095.1 Sphingomonadaceae bacterium | reverse complement strand
CGAGCCCACCGCCACGATGCGCCGCACGACCCGCTCGGCGGTCATCGCCACGCGCACTTCAGCGGCCCCGGCAGAGCGCGCCGCATCGCGCACCTTGGCCTCAAGCGCCTCGCGTCCGGGCTTGTCGAGCCCGCTCACTTCAAGGACGATTGTTGCCGTTTCGCCTTCTGCGCGTGCGGTCTGCAAACGCGGGCCAGCCGCCATGCGCAGGGCGTTCTCAAGTGCTGATTGATCGAGGCTCACTGCCTGTATCCCATGTCCAAGGAGCCATTGCCCCAACGGGCGTTCCCCTAGCAGAGGAATTTTGGCAGTGAGACACTGTTTTTAACCGCAAGCCATACCTATAGTCCGTTGCATGAGAAGTTTTGTCGGACGAGTGTCGCGAATTGGGCTGGCCATGGCTGGCAAGAAAAGCCCCTGGGGTGCCAATACCGGCGCCGATAGCGCTGGGGAATCGGGCGGCGAGGAAGATCCCGCTGAAGGCGATAGCGGTGCCGGTGGCGAAAACCCGCCGCCGCGCAGCACCGGCGGCCCCCGCAACCCCTGGCTGCCGCCTGCATCGGGCGATGCCAAGCGTCCGCCCAATCTGGAAGATCTGTTTCGCCGGCGCAGCGGCGGTGGTGGCGGTCCCTCGTTCCGCATGCCCCAGCGCCCGGGCGGCAAATCATGGCTGCCGCTGGGCATCGGCGCGATCGTGCTGCTCTGGCTCGGCACTTCGATGGTCCACCGGATCTCCCCGCAGGAAAAGGGCGTGGTCACCACATTCGGCGCTTACAGTCGCACGATTTCCTCCGGCGTGTCGTTCACGCTGCCATGGCCGGTCCAGTCGGTCACGGTGAAGGATGTCACCTCGATCCGCCGCGATTCGATCCCCGAGGGCGACGGCGAAAAGCTGATGCTGACGGGCGACCAGAACCTGGTCGATCTGACCTATCTCGTCCGCTGGAACATCAAGGACATCAAACTCTACATGTTCCAGCTAGCAGAGCCTGATCAGACCGTGCGCGAAGTGGCCGAGGCCGCGATGCGCCAGTCGATCGCAGAGGTTTCTCTGGACGGCGCAATGGGTGCAGGCCGCGCAACGATTGAGCAGAATGTGCGCGAACGGATGCAGCGCGTGCTCGATGCCTATCGTTCGGGCGTGAAGATCCAGGGCGTGGAAATCAAGAAGACCGATCCGCCGGCCAAGGTCGTCGATGCGTTCAAGGAAGTGCTTGCCGCACAGCAGGACGCGCAGAGCGACATCAACCGTGCCGAGGCCTATGCGCAGCAGTTAACCCAGCGCGCGCAGGGTGAGGCAACCGCGTTCGACAAAGTCTATGAGCAGTACAAGCTCGCCCCGGAAGTAACGCGCCGCCGAATGTATTATGAAACCATGGAGCGGGTGCTGAGCAAGACCGACAAAGTGATCCTGGAAACGACGGGTGTGATGCCATACCTGCCGCTGCCCGGAATGAAGCAGGCCGGGCCCCTCGCAGACAAGGAGGGCCGCTGACATGGAACAGACGCTGATCAAGCTCTGGCAGGACCAGAAGACCCTGATCATCGCGGTGGCTGCGCTGCTCGTGATGCTTTCGAGCTGCCTGATCGTGGTGGACGAAACCGAGCAGGCGGTGATCGTGCGGCTGGGCGAACCCAACCGTGTGGTCAACAGGTTCCGCCCCAACGCCGATTTCGGCCAGACCGGTGCAGGCATTGTGCTGCGCGTGCCATTCCTCGAACAGGTGGTGCGGATCGACAAGCGCGTGCTCGATGTGACGATGGAGCGCCAGCAGGTCACTTCGGCGGACCAGCGGCGGCTTGAAGTGGATGCCTATGCGCGTTTCCGCGTGATCGATCCGGTCAAAATGTACGAGACCGCGGGCACGGTGGACAAGGTGGCGGAGCAGCTCCAGCCGATCCTCAACTCGGTGTTGCGCCAGGAACTGGGCAAGCGCACGTTCGGATCGCTGCTGACCGCGGATCGCGGCCAGGCGATGATTAATATCCGCAAGGGGCTTGACCGCGAGGCGCGCGAATATGGCGCGCAGGTGATCGATGTGCGGATCAAGCGGGCCGACCTGCCCGATGGTGCGCCGCTGGAATCGGCCTTCACGCGGATGGCCACCGCGCGCCAGCAGGAAGCCGCGACGATCCGCGCGGGCGGCCAGAAGAACGCGCAGATCATCCAGGCGACGGCCGAAGCCACGGCCGCCAAGGTCTATGCGGAGAGCTTCGGGAAGGACCCGCAGTTCTATGATTTCTACCGCGCGATGAAGAGCTACGACTACACCTTCACGCAGAAGGACAGCAGCACGGCGGTCGTGCTGTCACCCGACAACGAGTACCTCCGCCAGTTCAAGGGCAAGTAAGCCTACCGCCATTCAATCCCGGTTAAGGCGCCGGATAGTGAAAGCGGGGCGCGGGGGACCGGATGGGGGAACTGGAGCATTTACCGGGCGCGCGCTGCGCGCCGCCCGAACATTTGAAGAGGAATTGCCACGTGCGATACGCTTATGGAGTGACTACGGCACTGCTCCTCGCCGGAAGCGCGTTGACCCTGACGACCGGCTTCGCTGCCGGGGCGCAGGTGGCGCAGAACGATTCTGCCCAGATGAAGACAGTGGTGCCGCGCGGCGGCGCACCGGCCAGCTTTGCTGACCTGACGCAGCAGTTGCAGCCCGCCGTGGTCAACATCTCGACCCGTCAACGGGTCAAGGTGCAGAACAGCAATCCTTTTGCTGGCACGCCGTTCGGCGATCTGTTCGGTGGGGGCCAAGGCGGCGGCCAGCCGCAGACGCGCGAGGCGCAGTCGCTCGGTTCTGGCTTCGTCATTTCGGCAGACGGCTATGTCGTGACGAACAACCACGTGATCACGGCTGACGGGCAGGGCGAGATCGAGTCGATCACCGTAACGATGACCGACGGCACCGACTATCCGGCCAAGCTGATTGGCCGCGACGCGGCGTCGGACCTCGCGGTGCTCAAGATCACCGGCACCAAGCCGTTCCCGTTCGTGAAGTTCGGCGATTCGCGCAATGCGCGGGTGGGCGACTGGATCATCGCCATCGGCAACCCGTTCGGCCTTGGCGGCACGGTGACCAGCGGGATCATCTCGGCGGTCTATCGCAACACCGGCACCGGTTCGGCCTATGACCGCTATCTGCAAACCGACGCCTCGATCAACCGGGGCAACTCGGGCGGCCCGATGTTCGACATGGCGGGCAACGTGATCGGCATCAACAACGCGATCTTCTCCCCCACTGGCGGCAGTGTCGGCATCGGCTTTGCCATTCCGGCCGAAATCGCCGCTCCCATCGTGGAGAAGCTGCGCGCCGGCCAGGCAATCGAGCGCGGCTATCTGGGCGTGCGCATCCAGCAGCTCTCGGATGATCTTGCCGCCAGCGTCGGCCTTGCCAAGAATCGCGGTGAATTCATCCAGTCGGTCGAGCCAGGCCAGGGCGCGGCCAAAGCCGGAATGCAGCCTGGTGATGTGGTCGTGCGCGTCGATGGCAAGGACGTGACCCCAGACCAGACGCTTTCGTTCATCGTGGCGAACACCACGCCGGGCAAACGCATCCCGATCGATGTGATCCGCGACGGCAAGCGCATGACCGTGCAGGCCGTGGTCGGCAAGCGCCCGACCGAGGAGGAACTCGCCCAGAACTCGTTCGATCCCGATGCGCAGCAAGGCGATCCGGATGGCTTTGGCGGCAAGGGCAAGCCTTCCGCTGGCCCGGTTGTCCAGCAGGCGCTGGGGATCGCTGCCATTCCGCTGACCCCCCAGATCGCGCGGCAACTCGGTGCGAGCGAAGACACCCAGGGCGTGGTGATCTCGGCGGTCGATGCTTCGGCTGACGCTGCGGCCAAGGGCTTGCAGCGCGGAGATATCGTGCTTTCGGCCAACTACAAGCCAGTGGCGACCGCGGCCGATCTGGAGGCCGTCGTCCGCCAGGCCAAGGCGGAGAACCGCGAGGCAGTGCTGCTGCGAATCCAGCGCAGAGGCCAGCCTCCGGTCTACATGCCGATCCGCCTTCGCTGAACCCGACCTCGAGCGCATTGAAAGGGCTGGCGGACACACGTTCGCCAGCCCTTTCGTTTGCGATCACCCCGCCATTGCGCGGAACAGGGCTTCGGTTTCGGCATCGGCGGGAAACAGCGTCTCGATCCGCAATTCGTCTGTCGTGACGTCCTGCGCCGTGCCGAACGTGGCGACGACCGCGAACATCGAGACGCGCGCGTCTCCTGCCACCAGCGTCAGTGGCACCACGGGCAGCAGCGCCGCGTCCGAGGCCGACCAAAGCACTTCCGGGTCCTGAAACGGCGCCAGCGCATCGAGCACGGCCTGCATATCGTTGCCGCCCAGATCGTGCGCCTCCCGCACCGCGCGCTGCCACAGTAGCGGACCGACCGCAGCCCAGTTCGTCACAAGGGGCCGAATGCCCCGCGGATGGAAGAACAGCCGCATGAGATTGCGCGGGCCCCCGGTCTCTGGCGCACCGACGCGGTCCCAGATATCGGCGCCCAGCATCGCCGTCAGCCGGTCGAACGGCTCGTTCGAGAGAAGCACATTCCATCCCCGATCAAGTGCAAGCGCTGGATAGGGTTCATGCGCTGCCAGCATCATGCGCACTGCCCCCATCACTTGCGCCATCTGCGGATCTTCCAGCGTCCGCGATCTGAACAGCGGGGCATAGCCGGCTGCGGTCAGCCAGTGGTTGCGTGTCCGCAGGGGCACGTCCAGCGCTTCGCTCAGCTGGAGGATCATGGTCCGGCTGGGGTTCGCTCGGGCAGATTCCAGGAAACTGATATGGCGCTGCGAAACCCCGGAGGTCAGCGCTAGATCAAGCTGCGACAAGCGGCGCCTCTGGCGCCATTCGCGCAGCAGACGGGGGAAGCCTTCACCAGTGTCCATGGCCTGAGTGTCGCAGCCTGCCGCGCACCCAGCAATAACCTTCGAGGTAATTGATTTGCCCCGCCGCGATCGGCCACCAAGCCCGCATTCTGGAGGAGATCCCTATGCTGAGCCCATTCTGGCGGTCGTGGTTTTATGGCTGGTGCGCGGCGATGGTGCTGTTTGCACTGCTGGTGGCGGGCGGTGCGCTCGAGGCCACCGACGCACCGTTCCGGCTGATGCTGGACCTAGTGGGAGGCGGCGAACCCATCGCGCTGACGCCCGCGCTGCGCTTCTCGACCGGGGTTCTGGGCGGCGTGTTCCTCGGCTGGATCGTCTCGCTCACGTTCACCTTGCGCATCGCCATGGCCATGGGCAGCACCGGACGGCCACTGTGGGCCGCTAGCACGCTCGGGCTCGGCGCATGGTATGTAGTCGACAGCACCTTGTCCGTCGCGACCGGGTTTGGCCCCAATGTGCTGCCCAACACGCTGGCGTTGGCGTTGTTCCTGATCGGCCTGTTTTGCAGCGGTGTACTTCGCTCCAAACCCTGATCGGTTCAGATCGGCTTGGGTGTCGGCGAAGGACGCGGGCGCGGTCTTGGCGGATCGGCCTGCTGCCCGGTGGCCCGGTTCAGGAAATCGTCAGCCGCCGCTGGCGGGCCACTTTCGGGGACGGGCAGGCCCTGCTCACCCATCAGCGCACCTTCGTCAGGCATCTGGCGCGGTTGCGCGCCGGGCTCGATGATATTGCCGTCCGGATCGGCATAGAAATAGCCATCAGGATTGGCCTGCATCGCCTCGTCATCCGGCTCGAGCTGCCACTGCGGCAGCTTGAGATCAGTGTCGAACTTCTCAGGCGGGCGCTTGGCCGTCACGATTTTCATATAGGCCGCAAAGGCGCGCGCGGGTGCGGTGCCGCCCTGCAAGCCGGGCACGGCGCGCGCATCATCGCGGCCCATCCAGACGCCCGTTGTGATGCCGCTCGAAAAGCCTAGGAACCAGCCATCCTTGTTCGAGCTGGTGGTGCCGGTCTTGCCCGCGACCGGGCGGCCGATTTGCGCCGCGCGGCCCGTGCCGATGCTCACCGCCGTCTGTAGCAGATCGGTGATCCCGGCAGCGACATAGTTTGGCACCAGCTGCTGCGCCGGATCAGGGCGGTGGCTGTAAAGCACTTCGCCCTCGGTCGAGGTGATCTTGCGGATGCCATAGGGGTTGACCGCCGCGCCCTTGGCCGAAACCGCAGCGAACGCGCGGACCATGTCGATCACCCGCACATCCGAAGAGCCGAGCACCATCGAGGGCAGCGTGTTGATCGGCGTGGTGATACCAAAGCGCCGCGCCATGTTGGCCACCGCGCCAAAACCGACCTCGTTGCCCAGCTGCGCCGCGACGGTATTTTTCGAATAAGCAAAGGCGCTGCGCACATCGATCGGGCCGGCATACGTCCCGCCCGAATTGCGCGGGCTCCAGCCGTCGATGGTCACCGGCTCGTCGACCACTTTAGCATCGGGCGTATAGCCCGCCTCAAGCGCCGCGAGATAGACGAACAGCTTCCACGCCGAACCCGGCTGGCGCACCGAATTGACCGCGCGGTTGTAGTTCGAGGTTACATAGTCCGTGCCACCAACCATCGCCAGCACCGCCCCGTCGCGGTCGAGGCTGACCAACGCCCCTTGCGCCCCCTTTGGCACATTGGCCTGGATTGCATCGGTTGCGGCATGCTGCGCTGCCGGATCAAGCGTGGTCCAGACCTCGATCGGCTGGTCGTTGTCAGGCAGTAGCAGATCGAGCTGCGGCAGGACCCAATCAGTGAAATAGCGCGCCGAATTCTGGCCTTGCTCGGCCGCGAACTTCACGCCCTTGAGATTGACCGCAGCCGCTTCGACCGGGGTCAGCTTCCCGGTGGCCTCCATAGTCTGCACAACCACCTTGGCGCGGCCGACAGCGGCATCGGCATCGGCCGTGGGGGAATAGTGGGAGGGGGCCTTGACCAGCCCGGCAATGATCGCCGCCTCGGGCAGGCTGAGCTGTTCGCCCGAATGGCCGAAAAACTTGCGCGCGGCGGAATCGACGCCGTAAGCACCGCCGCCGAAATAGACCTTGTTGAGATAGAGCTCGAGCACCTGATCCTTGGTGAACTTCTGCTCGATGGCCAGCGCAAGCAGCGCCTCGCGGATCTTGCGGTCCAGCGTGCGGCTGTTGTTGAGGAAGATGTTGCGCGCCAGCTGCTGCGTGATGGTCGATGCGCCCTGACGCCAGCGTCCGCTCTGCACACGCACCCACACCGAGCGCGCGATGCCGATGGGATCAACCCCCCAGTGATCGCGGAAGCGCCGGTCCTCGACCGAAATGATTGCATCCTTAAGCACGCCGGGAATGCGCTCATAGGGCACCCAGCGACCGTAGCTTGGCCCTAGCGTGACGATTTCGGAACCGTCGCTGGCGCGTACGACGATGGTCTGGCCCGTCTGGGTGGATTTGAGCCGTTCGTAGCTCGGGAGCGAACGCTCCGTGATCACCACGGCGACCACCAGCGCCAACGCGCCCAGCAGCACAAGACTGGTGACCCACACGAACAGGCGGCGCAGCCAGCGGCCGAGGAACGAACGTTCTTTGGGTTCCCGTCCGCGGCGCGGCGGGGTGCGATCCAGTTCGGAGCGGCCCTGGTTGGAACGGTTGGGAAAATCCCGTCTGGCCATCAGCTTAGTACCAGCTCCCAAATGCAGCGCTACGAGAAGCCAGGCCTGTGGCGAGGATCGCCGCGGCTTTGAAGCCCCCACGCTTGCGCTCTTGCATAGGCGATTTGGAACACAGCGTTAACCGCAAGCCGCGAGGGGATCGGGGACAAATATTCGCTGTGATTTAATCTTCGGGTGTAAAATCCAGCGAAGCGCTGTTCATGCAGTAGCGCAAGCCGTTCGGTCCGGGGCCATCGGGGAAGACGTGACCCAGATGCCCGTCGCAGCGCGCGCAGCGCACTTCGGTGCGCACCATGCCATAGGACACGTCGCGTTCTTCGGCCACGGCGTCGGTATCGACCGGCGCGGTAAAGCTCGGCCAGCCCGAGCCGCTCTCGAACTTGGTGTCCGATGTGAACAGCGGCGCGCCGCAGCCGGCACAGTGATACTGGCCGGTCAGCTTGTTCTTCTCGTACTTGCCAGTGAAGGCCCGCTCGGTCCCTGCCTCGCGCAGCACGTGATACTGCTCGGGTGTCAGCCTCGCACGCCATTCCGCTTCGGTCAGGTTGAGTTTGTCGGGCATCGATTAGGTCTCCTTGGGCGCACTGGCCCTGCAGGGAATATGGGGAAGCCTGCCGTCTGCGGCAAGCTACAACCGGCCTGACATTCAGTGCAGGTGTTCAACGATCAGCACCGTGCCCTCGGACCCGATGATGCGCATACGCGTGCCGGGCTGGGCATCGGGCCCGCGCGCCAGCCATTCGGTATCGCCGTGGCGCACGCGCCCCATTCCGCCTTCCGGACCGCCCTCGATGACATGGGTGACAACCGCGGTCTGGCCCACCAGTTGCCCGCCCCGGTCATTGAGCATGGGATCGGCGCTTTCCCCCGGATGCCGCGCAAACCAGCGCTTTGCTGCAGCAAGCGCCAGCGCAGAGAGCATCGCAAACAAAAGGACTTCCGCCGTGAGCCCGATCGGCATCGCCGCTGCCACAAGGCCCGTGACCAGCGCGGCTGCGGCCAGCCAGATCAGGAAGTAGCCCGGCGCGATGATCTCGGCGATGGCCAGCGCCACGCCAAGCGCAATCCAGCCCCAATGAAGGCCAAGAAGGTCCTGCACCATCGTGAGCCCTCAGCCCTGCGGGCCAAATGGCGGGGTGGGCGGCGGGGCGGGAACGATCCGCGGCGGACGCGGCCCGCTCGGCGGCGATGGAGGCGAGCCCGGCTTGGTGCCAAGCGCGTCCCCGATCAGATCGCCGATCCCGCCCAGCGCGCCGACCAGCTGCGTCGCCTCGATCGGGAACAGGATGGTCTTGGCATTGGGCGAGGTCGCAAACTCTTTCACTGCCTCGACGTATTTCTGCGCGATGAAGTAGTTGAGCGCCTGCGTGCCTGACGACGCAATGGCTTCCGAAACCACCGCTGTGGCCCGCGCTTCGGCCTCGGCCGAGCGTTCGCGTGCCTCGGCATCGCGAAAAGCCGCTTCCTTGCGGCCTTCGGATTCCAGGATCTGGGCCTGCTTCTCGCCCTCGGCGCGCAGAATGTCGGATGCGCGTGAGCCTTCGGCCTCAAGGATCTGGGCCCGTTTTTCACGCTCGGCCTTCATCTGGCGCGCCATGGCATTCGAGATATCGGCAGGCGGGCGAATATCCTTGATCTCCACGCGGGTTATCTTCAGCCCCCAGGGCGAGGTGGCATGATCGACCACGGCGAGGAGCCGTGCGTTGATCTCGTCACGCTTGGACAGCGTCTCGTCGAGGTCCATCGAACCCATCACGGTGCGCAAGTTCGTGGTCGTCAGCTGCATGATCGCAACATAGAGGTTCGCCACCTCATAGACCGCCTTGCCGGCATCGAGCACCTGGAAGAACACGACTGCATCGACGCCGACCATCGCGTTGTCGCGCGTGATGATCTCCTGCCCCGGAATATCGAGCACCTGCTCCATCATGTTGACCTTGTGGCCCACCCGATCGATGAACGGGACGATGAAATGCAGCCCCGGCTGCGCAGCCAGCGCAAAGCGTCCCAGCCGTTCGATCGTATAGACATGGCCCTGCCGGACCACCCGGATACCCGTGGCGAGGTAGATCACCACCAGCCCCACCAGCAAGATCAGCACTGCTTCCACGCTTCAGTCCCCCAGCTGTATTTGCCTCGATTAGCCCACAATACGCCGTTTCAGTAGTGCGATTTCGCATCCGGCGCGGCAAGATCATAGCAGTGCACGATGGCATAGTTGTTAATGCCGCCCGGCTGGTCTTGCGCCTCGCGCTGCATGGCCTCGCGCGCGCCTGCCAGCGCAGCGTCGGCGCTGTCGCCGGTTGCGCCGACGCTCATGAAGGCGGTGCGCGCGCGCGAAGCCAGCACTTGCGCCAGGGTCTGCAGATCGCGCGCCGCTGCGCTCTGCGGATCGCGGGCGCGCTCTTCTGCATGAGCCAGCCCCATAATCGCGGCGCACTGGGCCAGATCGGGCACCTTGAGCGGCGGCACGGCAGCATCGAGCCGGGCAAGGCAGAGCTTCACTTCCACCGCCAATTGCCTGTCAGGATCAGCGGCGGCGCGGCGCTGCATCTCTATCACATCCGCTGTCAGCAGAGCTTGCACAGCCTCCCGGCTCATGCCGCCCCTGCTCACCGCGCGCTCTCCCACATCGGCAAAGTAGCGTTTGCCGCGGACGGCCATGGGCGGAAGCGCGAGTGCTGCCACACTGCCGCGCGCCTGTTCGGACGCGGCAATGGCAAAGGCGGCGGCGCAATGCAGTTCAGCACGCAGCTCGGCGCGCAGTTCCGGACCAGGCGCGGAGGGCCCGGCATGGAGCGGGGTAAGCGCCATGACCTGCAAAGCGGTCAGCGCGGCGACAAAAGCAGGACGCAACATGGCAGGAGCATAGGCGCGTGCCATCAGGGCGTCTGCACAAAAAAGGCGGCTGCGGTCAGCCAGGGAGACTGGACCGCAGCCGCTCAGGGCAGGGCGCGCTAGCCGGGTGTGGGCAAATCAAGCGCGCGCTGAAGAGACGGTTGGAAGGTGGTAAGATCAAGACTTGGGCGTGTTGCAGCGCGCGATGTCTTCCGCCGCGAGTTCACCCTTGGGCGTGGCGAAGCTGCTGATCGCGCCGACTTTGGCGGCGAGCTTGGTGCAGACCACCACCGGGCGGGCGGTATCCTGCGCAGCCGAGCAGGCTGCGCCGTTGCAGTTCCACAGCACGTCGCCGAGCATAACCTTGGCGGGCTTGGCCACCGGCGCGGCGAGCGTGACCGTGTAATAGGCGCCCGCATCAGCCGCGCGGACAGGAGTGGCAGTCGCTGCAAAGGTGGTGGCCGTGCCGACAAGGGCGAGCAGGGCGGGGAACAGTTGGCGCAGGGCGCTGTTGGCCGTTGTGCGGTTGGATTGGGCGAACATGAGACTTCTCCTTTGGCAGGTCTAAAGATCGGGGGCCCGGAAAAGCATGGCTGGGAGAGGATGCGATTTCCGTTGCGAATCGATACCTACTTCAATAGGTTTTTAGTTGCAACTAGAAACTTACATTGCCGCTGAGAAAGGAGTATGACACAACGCGTCATGGAAAAGCTTCGCGAACCCCTCTCCGATCTCGCCCTCTGCGGTCTTCCGCCTGCGCTGGAAGCCATGGGTGAACGATGGTCGTTCATGATCCTGCGCGCCGCCTTCAACAAAGTGCGGCATTTCGAAGAGTTCCTCGAATCGCTCGGCATCGCGCGCAATATCCTGTCCAATCGCCTGTCGCGGCTGGTCGAAGCCGGCATCCTGAAGCGCGAGCATTGCGCCGATGACCGCCGCCGGATCGAATACAGGCTGACCCCCAAGGGCTACGATCTGCTGCCCGCCATGCTGGCGCTGCGCCAATGGGGTGAGAAGTGGGAAATGAACGCGCCGGCCAATCCGGTGTTGTGCGATGCCCGCGATGGCCTGCCGATCGCACCGATCGCCATCCGCGCGCACGATGGCCGGGTGCTCGATGGCGCGGACCTTACTTGGCGCGAATGGCGCGATGTGGAAGCGGCGGCGGCGCTCAAACTTGCCAAGAACGCCGGCTAAGCGCTGCACCGAAAAAACCAGGGTCGCCTCATGGCCGGAATTGGCCATACCGGCGACCCCGCACCGCGCGGGGCGGAAGGGGCCAGAGCCAGATCACTTTAGGTTGCACCGCCGGGATTGCGTCAGGAAGCTCCTCGGCAAGGAGCGCCCTCGCAGGGCGGGCTGGCAGATCGCTCAAGTGACGCGGCGCTGCCTGAGAACCATTTGGCCGATGGGCTTCCCTGACGCAACCGCTTCGCGGCGGGCCGATTTTGGCCCAACGCAGCGTCAATCGTCGGTCACTATGCGATAGCATGGCTCCCCCCTCTCTCCTCGCGCTGGGCCAAAATCGGCTCCGTCACGGCGATGCAACCTAACGTCATTGGGCTCTAAACGCCGCCGCATCTCACGTTTCAGCAAGAGAGCGCGCCGATCAGCGGCTCCCAATCCGGAGGTTCGTCAGGCTGGCCGCCTCGCGCTGGGCGGACTGCAAGGCGCTGCGATAGCAACGGCGCGATCCCATCACCTCGTTCAGCGAATGCGCGCCGTAACTGGTGTCACAGACCGCCCGGGCGGCGCTGCGCAATCGGGCAGCAAGTGTTGCCTGGCCTTTGGCCGACGTCAGATCGAGATCGGCATAATGAACGAGGCGCTGCGCCGCCAAAGTGTTCGCCGCCTGCGCGGGCGCTGACTGGGCTTCAGCGGTCTGTGCGGAAAGCATCAGGCCAGCAGCGATCCAGGCGGAGAGAATGGTCTTGGTGAACATGGCGGTGTCCTTTGCACGGGTTGCAACAATCGCCCTCCTGCGCTGGAACAGTTTGGCGCTTCGCGTCGGAGGCCATGCCCCCGCCGCATGCCTATTCTGCCAGGCTCTTCGCCGCTTCGCCGCGCCGGAGGCTCGACCGATCCGCCGCGCATGCCGACAAACCGCCAAGGCGCCCGACGAACGGCCAATCCGGCTCCACCAGCGGCATACCCGTGATGACAGCGCAGGAGCCTTTGCCTATCGTCAGGCGACCATGGCGATTCTGATCATATTTCTGCTGGGCGTCGGCAATTTTGCGTTGCACCGGGCGATCATGGACTGCGCACATCCGCTGCTGGGCGAGATTCCGTGGTTTACCAACACGGTCAGCCGTCGGTTCTCGTTCGGGATCGAATTCCTGATGTTGCTTGGCGGGTTGATCCTGGCGGCACAGGGCGTTGCCTGGGGCGCGCTCGGCTATCTTGCCTATAGCCTGCTCAATGCCATTTCCGCGTGGCTCATCCTCACAGACCGGGTGTAAAGGGGATTCCATGACGAACGCCCGCCTGTTCCATATCAGCGACATCCACTTCGGCCTCGAAGATAAGGCGGTGCTCGATTGGGTGTCGGACTGCGTGCGGCGGGAACGGCCCGATGCAGTTGCGATTACCGGCGACCTTACCATGCGCGCCCGCCGCCGCGAATTCGCCGCCGCCACACGCTGGATCAGCGCGCTGGGCGTGCCGGTCACGGTCGAGGTCGGCAATCACGATCTGCCCTATTTCAACCTGATCGAGCGCTTCACTGATCCCTATCGCCGCTATCGTGCGCTCGAGATGGCGGTCGAGCGGCCAATTGCGCTTCCCGGGGTGGCGGTCATTCCGCTCAAGACCACCGCCCGTGCGCAGCTTCGGCTCAACTGGTCGAAAGGCCGGGTCGGGCTTACCAGCCTGGCCGCCTGCCTGGCCGCGATTGATGCGCTGCCGCATGGCATGCGAGCGCTGGTTACGTGCCATCACCCGCTGGTCGAGACCGGCACACATGGCAAGGCGCTCACGCGGGGCGGGGAGCGCGCGCTGACCGCGCTGGCGCAGCGCGGGGTCCTCGCCGTGCTATCGGGCCACGTCCATGATGCCTTCGATATCGTGCACCAGACCGCGCGCGGCCCAGTGCGCATGATCGGCGCGGGCACGCTTTCGCAGCGCGTGCGCACCACACCGGCGGGCTTCAACGAACTCACCTTTGCCAAGGCGGGCCTCGCCGTGGCGGTGCGAACGATGGGCACCGAGCCGGCCCCGCCGCGTATCCATCATGACGTGCCGGAAGACGCAAAACCGCCGCAGGATGCTGCAGCCCTCGCCTGAGCGCCTTCGGCAAACCCCTGCCAACCTTGACTTTCCGGGCCCCACGCGCCATATAGAAGAGGCTATCGTCGCCTGCGACGGAATTTCACGCGCCGGATAACGCTTCCGGGCCGAGTTTTCCCCTCTCACGCCACCAGCACCGGCTGCATCGTTTGCCGCCGTGTATCCTGTTTTCGTGAAAGGAGGCTGTCATGCCCTCAGGCACCAGCAATCGTAACCATTTTTCCGCCATTCCCGCTTGCATGCAGGCGCGCTGAAGCATGGCGAAGGAAGACGTTCTCACGCTCGACGGCCAGATCGACGAAATTCTGCCCGATGGGCGCTTTGGTGTGATGCTCGAAAACGATCATCGTATCATTGCCTATACCGCGGGCAAGATGCGCAAGTTCCGGATCCGCTCGATCGTGGGTGACCGCGTGAAAGTCGAAATGACGCCCTACGATCTCACAAAGGGCCGCATCGTTTTCCGCGAAAAGGTTGCAGGCGGCGGCGCCGGCGGGGCGTTCAAAAAGCGGCGTTGACCCGCTTTCAGACCGCTCTTAGCAGTCCCGGCCATTCTCATGCGCGTGAGGTACAACCTGCTGCGCGGGGTCCGGCCATACCCAAACCCACCGGCGCGCGAGGCGCGCCAAGGATACCCATGACACTTACGCTTACCACACATCATACTTTCACGATCCGCCACAGCTTTTTCCCGGTCCACAATCCGGCTTCGCGCCAGCCCATGGCAATGCCGCGCCGCACGTCTCCAGTGCTGTCGGCGCAGGAACTGCGGCAGATTGTACGGCAGATGGTCGACTGACCCTGCCCGCCTGATCTCTTTGCCGGAAATCCCGGCAGGCGGCCCCGCAAACCGCTGGCAGATGTTTCCGGGTCCGGGTTTGCAACCCGGACCGCCCCAAAACAGCCAGCGCGTAAAGCTCGCAACGGCAATAAGGAGCAGCATCATGGCCGCCACCGACGATTTCTATCTCAAGCAGGCCGATCTGTGCGGCAAGGCGGCGCTCGATACGACGCTGCCCAACTTGCGCGAGAAGTACTTGCGTTCGCAAACGGCGTGGCAAGTGCTGGCCGACCGCGAGATCGCCACACGGGCAGCGCGTGACGTGCGCGAGGCCGAAAAGGCCAACGCGGCGGAAACCGATCCGCTCTGATGGAGACAGCAATCCGCCGCTCCATCGCGGAGCGGCGGATTGCTGTTTGTTGCGGCTTATTCGGCCGCTTCGCTCGCAGCGGGCGCCGCCGCGCTGGCGTCTGCCGAGGGAGCTGCCTCGGCCGCCGGTGCAGCCGCCTCGGCGGCGGGCAGCGGCAGGTTGCTGCCCTTCGAATTGAGATAGAGAATCACGTCGGCGCGCTGCTGCGCGTCGGTCAGACCGGCGAAAGACATCTTAGTACCCGTGGCATACTTGGCGGGCGAGGCCAGCCATTCGTCAAGCGCGGCGAAGTCCCACTTGCCGCCCTTGCCCTTCAGCACCTCGGAATAGGCGAAACCAGCGTGCCCGGCCTGCGCGCCGCCGACGATGGCCCACAGGTTCGGACCGATCCCGTTGGCACCGCCCTGATCGACCGAGTGGCAGGCCTTGCACTTCGCAAAGGTCGTCTCACCCTTGGCGACATCGGCCTTGGCCAGACGGATACCGATCGGCTCGACTGCTGCCGGACCTTCGCCGGCCTCGGCTTCAACCCCTGCGATCTCATAACCCATCTTTTCCGGGCGGTGATCCTTGTCCGCCAGAAAGTAATGACCAGACAGGCTCGAAAGCCCCAGCGCAACGATGCCGCCGAACAAGGTCCAACCGGCAATGGTATTGAAACGATCGTCCATTCCGAGCCCCATATGGAGTTTGCGCCTGCGAAGGCGCTGAATTCGCCGCCGCTCTAGTCAGGCCCCTGCGCGGGCGCAAGTGCGATTCCAAGACCTTGTCGGGCAAGATTTTGCAGATGCCGTTTCCACCACCGATGCGAATGCGCCTTGCCGCGCCTTTCGCCGCGCCTTAAGCGCACCAGCCATGGCCAGCTTTCCCGCTCCCGCGCTTCGCCTCGTTGCTGAAATGACCGCTGCTGCGGCGGCCGATCCCAAACGCGCCGTGGCGTTTCAGGGGGCTCCCGGTGCCAACTCGCACCGCGCGGCAATGGAAGCCCTGCCGCATTGCCTGCCGCTGCCATGCTTCTCCTTTGAGGATGCACTGGATGCGGTGAAGGATGGCCGCGCCGGACAGGCGATTATTCCGATCGAGAACTCGCAACACGGCCGCGTCGCCGATATCCACTTCCTGCTCCCGGAAAGCGGTCTGGCTATTGTCGGCGAGCATTTCATGGCGATCCATGCCTGCCTCATGGGCATCGGCCCCGGCCCCTTCACCAGCGCCTACAGCCATCCGCAGGCGCTGGGCCAATCGCGCCGCTATCTGCGCGAGCGCGGCATCGTGCCGATGTCCTATGCCGATACGGCAGGCGCTGCGGCCTATGTCGCCGAGCTGGGCGATCCTGCCGTGGCCGCCATTGCTCCTAGCATTGCCGCCGAGCTTTATGGCTTGACCCTCGTCGACGAAAACATCGAGGACGCACACGACAACATGACCCGCTTTGTCATGCTGGCGCGCGAACCGCTCGATCTCGGCACGATCCCAGGCGAGGCCATCACCACGTTCGTGTTCGAAGTTCGGAACATTCCCGCCGCACTGTACAAGGCGCTAGGCGGGTTTGCCACGAACGGCGTGAACATGACCAAGCTGGAAAGCTACCAGCGCGGCGCGAGCTTTGCCGCCACGGCGTTCTTTGCCGATATCGTCGGCGCGCCGGGCGAACCGCCGGTAGACCGCGCGTTCGAGGAACTCACATTCTTCGCCAAGGACTTGCGCATCCTTGGCACGTACCCGCTGGAGCGGCAGCGCGGCTAGAGGGCGGCTGGACCTATTGAGGCATGGCGGCCTTTCCGGTGCGATAATCGCTTGTCGCTCCGCCCTGGCCATGCAACCAACCGTTGCTGTGGCAGGAGCAGCAGGACCGGACAGTGCGGAAGCAGGCGCGCACGCTTGGGAGTCTGCGCGCGCGTTGGGCGAGATCCAGTATGCGCCGGTCCCGCCGGTAAAGGTTCCCCAATTCGATGCGCCCGAATGGCTCGAGGCGATCTTCCGCTTTCTGGCCGATCTGCTTGAACCGCTCGGCCGGCTTCTCGGGAGCAGCTGGAACACCATCGAACTCGCGCTGGCGGCGTTTGCCGCGATTGGCGCGCTGTGGGTCGTGGGCACGCTAGCCTGGCGCTGGTGGCAGGCGCGTACCCCGAAAGCGACCATGCCGGGCAGCCCGATCATGGACCGCGCCGTTGCGCTCGCGCTGCTTGAGGATGCCGATGCACTGGCCGCGCAGGGCCGATATGGCGAGGCGGCGCGGCTGCTGCTTCAGCGCAGTGTCCACCACATCGCCAGCGCCCGGCCCGAGTGGCTCAGCCCATCGAGCACCGCGCGCGAGATCGGCGCGATCCCCTGCCTGCCCGGAAGCGCGCGGCAGGCGCTCGGCGTGATCGTGCGCGACGTGGAGCGCAGCCTCTATGCCTTGCGCGCTCTGGCGGCAGAGGACTGGAAGCGCACGCGCGAGGCCTACACCACTTTCGCGCTGGCCGATCTGGTGAGGGGGGCATGAACCAGCCCACCTTCGCGCGCGGCACCACGCTCGGCATCGTGCTGGTCGGCGCGCTGGCGTTTGCGGTCGTGCTCTACTGGCTCGGCACCGGCGGCGGGGCGGCCAACAATGGCGGCGGCCATGCCGGGGGGCGCGGGCTCAATGGCTATGCGGGGCTTGCCGCAATGTTGCAGGCCGACGGGGTGAAAGTGAACCGCGCCCGCAGCAAGGACGCGCTGAAGGGCGCCGGGCTGGTGATCCTCACCCCGCCTGCCGATGCCAAGGGTGATGATATCGCCGCGATCATCAATGACCGGCGCTATATCGGCCCGACAATGGTGATCGCCCCCAAGTGGCGGGCCTACCCGGAAAAGAACAATCCAAAGATGCGGCGCGGCTGGACGCGGCT
>CANEVG010000022.1 GCA_947442095.1 Sphingomonadaceae bacterium | reverse complement strand
TAACGCGGCTGTTCGGCCTGCGCGGGCGGCTGCCTTCGGCGATCCGGCGGCTGGGTATGGCGGGCGTGCAGCGCCTGCCCGCGCTCAAGCACTTTTTCATGGATGAGGCGCGCGGGATGAGCGGGACGCTGCCGAGCCTGCTCCAGGCCGGAGCGCGCCCGATCAGATGGCCGGTGTGGCAGTTGTAGCTGGAGCGGGTGCAGCAGGCGTGGTTGCCAGAGGTTTCGCCATCGGTGGTGTGACCGGGAACGACAGCGAGGCGGTCTCCAGCTGATCGAGCGCGTGCTGGGTCATGGCATAGTCGCGGGCGTGGGCGAGCCATTCGGTGCCTGCGTCCTTGCCAGGCATGCGCTCCACTTCGGATATGGCCAGATCGACGCGGCCTCCGGCCAACGCCTCCCGCACCCGCTCGGCGCGGCGTTCCGGGGTGGGCGAGGGCATGTCAGCGGGGCGGATGACGAAGAGCTCGCTTATCTCGCGCGTCAGCCAATCCCAACTGCCTTCGTTCTTCGCTCCGCCAACCAGTTGCCGGCGGAGTTGCTCGAAGCTTTCGCCTAGCATGGAGAGGGTCATCGGCTTTTGTGCGGCGGCAATCACCTGATCAACCGCAACCTGCTGGGTATTGCCGAAGCGCACACGCAGCTGGGTTTCGAGGTAGCCGAGTGGCTGGCCGCGCTCGATCGCACGGCGGGCGGCGAAAGCCACAAGCAAGGCTTCCGCCTGACTGGCCTGCCCGGCGGCGTTCATGGCTTGCTGGTTGAGTTCGGCCAGGCGTTGTTCGAGCGCGGAGACTTTAGCCGCCGCGGTAGTAAGTGCGGCATCGGTGGCAGCGAGATTGGCTGAGGCGATCGCTGCCGGCTCCGAGACCAGCGCCGTGGGTGTGGGCTGCGGCGGGGCCATCAGATCGTTGGCGATACTGACCTTGAGCCAGCCCTGCTGCCAGGCGTACCAGCCTCCCCCACAGATGGTGGCGAGGAGCAGAAGGACGACGAACACTGCCGTGCCGCGCCCGGTTCTGGTGCGCTGGAGGGCCAGTGGCGAGCCAAAGGTCATATCCTGCATCGGATCATTTTTCAGTTGTCAGTGTCCCAAAGGTGACACTGTTTCGCACATTTGCTTCGCGAGTGCCAGCACTGCTTGGTCACTGCGTGTCTGTGCTAATTCAAGATGTTGCCATCCTGGCCCCGCCAACTGTCCGATTCGCGGCGCGAGGCAGACGAGCGCGAGGCCATCGCGCCTGACGCCAAGGCGCGCTGATTCTGCGGCGAAATGCTGCGCCGCCTCGCCCGAGTGAAGCAGCACGACAGCGGGGCTTGCCAGCGTGGAGACCAACGCGGGCGGCATGGAAATCCCGCGCGCGGCATAGACCACAACATCATCGACCATGACCCCTTCGGGCAGGGCCAGCGGGACGTGCTTTTCACCGGCAAGCCGCAGATAGCGCCCCGGTGGCAGCGTTTCGGCCAGGGGCTGCAATCCGCCTTCCCCGGTCTGCGCGACGGCAAACCCCGCGCCGCGCGCCGCCTCCGCCGTGACCGCGCCCACGGCATGGACAGTTAGGGTAGTTAGGCGTGCCAGGCCCGCGCCGCCGAGCCGGAACACGTTTGCACTACCCGCGAGCAGGGCCTGATAGGGCGCTGGATCGGGCACATCCCACAGGCAGGCTGCCATCTCGAACAGCGGGAAGCCCAGCGCCGTCAGCCCCTGCGCGCGGGCCGCTGCTACGGTTGCGGCATTGCCCGGTTCGGGGCGAATGACGACGACCGGAACCGCAGGGCGCACTGAAGCCATCAGCTGCCGGTGAAGTGCCTGCGGATCGCCTCGGGCGCGGCGCCGAGCAGCGTACGCGCGAGCGCGACCGGGGCGGCGGCATCGTCCTTTGCGAAGGTGGCGCTGGCTTCGATCCGCTCTGCGCCATCCGGGCTGAACAGCGCCGCGCGCAAGGTAAGGCTGTCGCCCTCTGCCGTGGTCAGCAGCGCGATGGGGCTGTGGCAAGTGCCGCCAAGGCCGCGCAGCAGGCCGCGTTCGGCCATAATCGCGGCGTGGCTTGGCTTATCGTTGATGGCATCGAGTAGCGCGCAAAGGTCCGTGCGCGCGGCGAGGCATTCGATGCCGATGGCGCCCTGTGCGGGTGCGGGAAGCCAGGTGTCCGATGCGAGCGGACTGCCAATGCTGAATTGCCCAAGCCGGTTGAGCCCGGCAGCGGCGAGCAGCGTTACATCCGCCTCACGCGATTCGAGCTTGGCGAGCCTAGTCGCGACATTGCCGCGGAAGCCCACGACGGAAAGATCGGGCCGGGCATGGAGCATCTGGGCGGCGCGGCGCGGGGCGCTGGTGCCGACGCGCGCGCCCGCCGGAATAGTAGCGACGCTGTCTGCACCCACCAGCACATCGCGAACATCTTCGCGCGGGAGCACGGCTGCGATCACAAGGGTGGCTGGCCGCTCGGTCTCCACATCCTTCATCGAATGAACTGCAAAGTCTACGGTGCCATCGGCAAGCGCGGCATCCAGTTCCTTGGTCCACAAGGCTTTTCCGCCGATCTCGGCGAGCGGGCGGTCGAGCACCTTGTCGCCGCTCGCGATCACGGACACGATTTCGATCGCGGCGAGGTCCCAGCCATGGGCAGTGCTAAGCCGGGCGCGGGTTTCCTCCGCCTGCGCCAGCGCGAGCGGCGAGCGGCGCGTGCCCAGCTTCAGCGGGGTTGCGGGTGAGGGCGAGAGGGGCGTTGTTGGCGTGTTCATGCGTGACTTGCCGTAAACGGGAATGTCTCTAAGGGAAAGTCTCCCATGGCTCTCATCCTCGGTATCGAATCTTCCTGCGACGAAACCGCCGTCGCCGTGATCGACGGGGCCGGTGCCACGCTCGGTGCGCGCATCGTCGCGCAGCGCATCGCCTCGCAGGATGAGGCGCACCGTCCTTTTGGCGGGGTCGTGCCGGAGATTGCCGCGCGCGCGCATGCCGAAACGCTTGCTCCGATGGTTGGTGCGGTGCTTTCCGACGCGGGCCTGACGCTCGCCGACATGGACGCGATTGCCGCCACGGCGGGGCCTGGCCTGATCGGCGGCGTTATGGTGGGCCTTGTCACGGGCAAGGCCTTGGCGATGGCGGCGGCCAAGCCACTGATCGCGGTCAATCACCTTGAAGGCCATGCGCTCTCGGCGCGGCTGGCTGATCCGGCCTTGCACTTTCCCTACCTGCTGCTGCTGGCGTCGGGCGGACATTGCCAGATTCTCGAAGTGCGCGGGCTTGGCCAATATCGCCGTCTTGCGACCACGATCGACGATGCGCTGGGCGAAGCGTTCGACAAGACCGCCAAGATCATCGGGCTTGGTTTTCCTGGCGGGCCGGCGGTGGAGCGGCTGGCGCGGAGCGGTGATCCGCGCGCGGTGCCTTTGCCGCGCCCTTTGCTGGGCAGCGCGGAGCCACATTTCTCGTTTGCGGGCCTCAAGAGCGCGGTGATGCGCGCGAAGCAGACGGGCATCCACGCCGATGCCGATATTGCCGCCGCGTTCCAGCAGGCGGCCATCGATTGCGTGGTTGATCGGACGCGGCGGGCGCTTGGCGCAGCAGGGCCGGTGACGGCGCTGGTGGTGGCGGGCGGGGTTGCCGCCAATGCTGCGCTGCGCGCCGCGCTGGCTACGCTGGCGGATGAGACTGGCCTCGCGCTGGTCGCGCCGCCGCCCGCGCTGTGCACGGACAACGCCGCGATGATCGGCTGGGCGGGGGCCGAGCGCTTTGCCGCGGGCCTCATCGATTCGCTCGATGCGCTGGCGCGCCCGCGCTGGCCGCTTGATCCGTGTGCGGCTGCGGTGCGCGGGGCGGGGGTCAAGGCATGAGCGCTGCTGTTGGTGTCGTCGGGGCCGGAGCGTGGGGTACTGCGCTCGCGCAGATGCTGGCCAGCGATGGCCGCGACGTGCTGCTCTGGGCGCGCGAGGCGGAAGTGGTCGATGCGGTGAACACCGTAAGCCGCAATCCGCTGTTCCTGCCCTCTGCCGCGCTCCATCCCACGATCCGCGCGACGGGCGATCTGGCCGATCTCGCCGCGCTTCCGGTGCTGCTGCTGGTGACACCGGCGCAGCATTTGGGCGCGGTGATGGGCGAGATGGCATCGCAAGGCGCGGACGTGGTGCTCTGCGCCAAGGGGATCGAGGCGGGCAGCGGGCGGCTCATGAGTGAAGTCGCGCAGGCTGCCGCCCCCGGTGCTGCCATTGCCGTCCTTTCCGGCCCGACGTTCGCGCATGAAGTGGCAGACGGGCTGCCCACCGCTGTCACGCTCGCTTGCATGGGCGGCGAAGCGCAATGGACGCGGCTTGCGCCGGTCATCGCGCGGCCCGCGTTTCGGCCCTACTACTCGGTGGATGTGATCGGCGCGTCAATTGGCGGCGCGGTGAAGAACGTGCTCGCGATTGCCTGCGGGGTGGCCGACGGGCTTGGTCTTGGCGCCAATGCGCGCGCTTCGCTCATCAGCCGGGGCTTTGCCGAAATGCAGCGCTTCGGCCTTGCGCTGGGCGCGGAGGCAGAGACGCTGGCGGGGCTTTCGGGGCTGGGTGATCTGGTGCTCACGTGCACCTCCGATGACAGCCGCAACTATGCGCTGGGTAAGGCGCTGGGGCGGCAAGGCGATACCCTTGGCGGCGCGGCGGCCTTGCTGGAGGAGCGCAGCACCGTCGCGGAGGGCGCATTTTCCGCGCCGGTTCTGGCGGCGCTGGCAGAGGCGCGCGGCGTGGCGATGCCGATTGCGGCCGGCGTGGAGGCCTTGCTGGCGGGCAGCGTCTCGCCGCGCGGGCTGCTCGCGCAATTGCTCGCCCGTCCGCTGCGTGCGGAATCGCCGCTTGGCTGAAATTCCGGGCCTTTCCGCCGAGCAGAAGGATATCGCCGCCCTGGCGAAAGGCGGGCGCACGAACTTCTTCGGCTTCCTCCTGCGGCTGGCGGCGCGCATCCCGTTCCTGTTCATTGCCGGGCGGCTCTACGGCGCGGAAGACCTCGGCCGGTTTGCTTCTGCGACCATTGTGGTCGAACTGGCGGCGCAGCTTTCCACGCTTGGCCAGAAGCGCGGCCTTGCACAGCAACTCGCGCGCGACGACCGTGAATCCGCCTGTGTGGTGGCCGATGCCCTGCTGCTTTCGGGCTGCGTTTCCGCGACGCTGGGCGTGCTGCTTTATCTCTTTCCCGCAGCCATGTTCCCAAGTGGTAGCTTCACCCCGCTGCAGCACTTGCTACCGCTCACAGTCGTGCCGATTGCGCTGGGCGATATCGCGCTGGCGGCGCTGGCCTACCGGTTCGATGTCGGCGCGGCGGTGCGCGCGCGTTCGGTGGTCGAACCGTGGACGCTCTCACTGGTTGCCGGGAGCATCTGGCTGGCCGCGCTTTACGTCGCGGACTTGCGCGCGAGCGGCTTGATCCTCGCCTTTGTTGTCTCGATCTTTGCAGCGACGCTGACCGCATTCATTCCATTGGTGCGCAGCTACGGCCTGCCGCAGGCTTGGTCGCCGCGCCCGATCGCCTTGCTGCAGCTGGCCGGACGCAATCTGCCACTGGCCGGGGCCGATGCGGTGGAATGGGGTACGCGCAAGCTCGATCTGTTTATCCTCGGTACGTTTGCGCCGCCTGCGGTCGTGGGGATCTATTATGTCGCCCAGCAGGTCGCCACGCTGCCGCAGAAGCTCAAGACCAGCTTCGAGCCTATTCTGGGCCCCGTGATCACACGCAATCTGCGCGACAGGAACTTCCCCGCAATCGCGCGGCAAGTTTGCCAGGTGGGCTTCTGGATCACCGCGGCACAGGCCGGGGTCGCGCTGGCTCTGGGCATTCCGGGAGCGGCCGTCATGGGTCTGGTCGGCCCGGGCTTTGTTGCGGGCACGGCGGCGCTGGCGCTGCTGCTCACTGCCGAAGTCGCCGCCGCCCCTGCGGTGGTGAGCGAAGCGGCGCTCATCTATGTCGCGCGGGTGCGCAATTTCTGGATCAGCCTTGGCACGATCGCGCTGCAGGCCGCGCTGACGGTTGGCTTCCTGCTGGCGGCGCGCCGCGCTGGTCTCGATCCGGTCTATCAGGCCGCAGGCGCGGCGGCAGCGCTGGCGATTGCGCTCGGCGGAGCTTCGCTGGTCAAGTCGCGTCTGCTGAGCTCCATTCTGGGAGAGCCGATCACCAATTGGCGCTGGGCGCTGGTCTGGGCAGCGGCACCGGCGGTGCTGGTGGGCGCGGGCATGAAGCTGATGCCCGAGTGGGTCGAGCTGGCGATTGGCGTTCCGGCGATCCTCGGGGTCTACTGTCTGGTTATCTGGCGGCGCGGGTTTGGCCCCGAAGACCGCATGCTGTTCCGCAAGCAGACGGCCTGATTCTCAGTTCGCCGCGCGTGCGGGGCGTTCAGTCGTCGTTCACGCCAGAAACGGTGTCTGTTTTCCCGGGGGCTCATGCGACCGAGAGAGGATGGGCATATGGCCAAGAGCAAGCTGATCGCCGCGCTGGTAACCACGACACTTCTGGCCGGAGGGCTGTTGGGCTGCGCCGCGCGGCAGGAGCAGCTGCAGGAAAGCGGCGATATTGTCGTGACGTCTACCCGCTCCGGCAATTATGTTGACCAGGACCCGGAAGTCAGCGTTTCGTCGCCGCCCCCGCCGCCCTCCTTCTCGCTCGCCGCGCCGAAGGTTATGGGAAGAACCGCGCCGGAAAGCCGCTATCGCTGGGTGCCGCCGGTTGTGGTGCCGAGCGATCCGGGCAACGAGCGCTATGACGGCAAGGAAGTCAGCCCTGTTCACCTCACACGCGCCGAGCCCGTCTCCACCTTTTCCATTGATGTCGACACCGGGGCTTATGCCAACACCCGCCGGTTCCTGAACGCGGGCCAACTGCCGCCAAGGGACGCGGTGCGCACCGAGGAGATGATCAACTATTTCCGCTATGCCTATCCACTGCCCGAGCGGCGCGATGCGCCCTTCAGCGTGACGACCGACATGGCGGTGACGCCGTGGAATCCGGAAACGCGGCTGCTGCGCGTGGGCCTGCGCGGCTATGATCTGCCGCGCAGCCAGCGGCCGGCAGCCAATCTGGTGTTCCTCGTCGACGTTTCGGGATCGATGAACGATCCGGACAAGCTACCGCTGGTGAAAACCGCACTGATCGGGCTGGCGAATGAGCTGAAGCCGCAGGACCGTGTCTCGATCGTGGTCTATGCAGGGGCTGCGGGCCTCGTTCTCCCGCCCACCAACAACAAGGCGGAAATCCGCGCCGCGCTCGAGCACCTGGGTGCAGGGGGTTCGACGGCGGGCGGGGCGGGGCTGGAGCTGGCCTACGAAGTCGCACGCGGGAGTTTCATCAAGGACGGCGTCAACCGCATCGTGCTGGCGACCGACGGTGACTTCAATGTCGGCGTCTCGGATACGAGGGCGCTGCTTGAAATGATCGAGAAACGACGCGACAGCAGCATTACGTTGACCACGCTGGGCTTCGGGCAGGGCAATTACAACGAAGCGATGATGGAGCAGATCGCCGACCGTGGGAACGGCAACTATGCCTATATCGACAGCGCGCTGGAGGCGCGCAAGGTGCTGGCCGAGCAGATGTCCTCGACGCTGTTCACCATCGCGGGCGACGTGAAGATCCAGGTGGAATTTAATCCGGCGGCGGTCTCGCAGTACCGGCTCCTGGGTTATGAGAACCGCGCGCTGCGCGAGGAGGATTTCAACAATGACAAGGTCGATGCAGGCGAAATCGGCGCAGGCCATCAGGTGACCGCGATCTATGAAGTGGTGCCAACTGGCAAGCCGGGATGGATCGGCCCGCGTCGCTACGAGGAGGCACCCGCCGCGTCCGGCCCTGCGGGCAGCGAACTGGCCTTCGTGAAGCTGCGCTACAAGCTGCCGGGGCAAACCACCTCGAAGCTGATCGAGCGCGCGGTGCAGCGCAGCCTGATTGCGGCGGCGGGCACACCAAAGGGTGACATGGCCTTCGCTGTGGCGGTTGCTGCCTATGGCCAGAAGCTGCGCGGCGATCCGATGCTGGCGGGCTATGACTGGACGCGCGTTGCGGCGCTGGCCGGGGAGCAGGGCGACTATTCGCGCAGCGAGTTCGTGAAGCTGGTCAGCCTTGCAGGATCGCTCGCGCGGCCCTGAAGGTGCACACCACCGCTTGGCTTTCGCCTTTGCACGTGGGAAAGCGCTGCGCACATCTGGCAAGGCTGAGGATTGGCGATGATGGAATGGATTGAGGCAAACGCGGTTCTGGTCGGCGTTGTAGCCGCCTTCGTGCTGGTGGCGCTGGTGCTGCTGCTGCGCCGGGGCAAGCCGCTGCCACCGCCGCGCGAATACCGCGATGTGCTGTCCGAGGGCGCGGCCCCTGCGCAGCGCAACAGCGCCTTGATCGACGCGCCGCCCGCTGCCGCGATAGTCTCGCCGCCGGTGCTGGCCGAAGCGCCCGCTTCGGCTGCAGATGAGGGCGATGACCTTACCCAGATCAAGGGTCTCGGCCCCAAGATCGCTGCTGCGCTCAGGGCGCTGGGGGTGACGCGCTATGCCCAGATCGCGGGCTGGACCGAGGAGGACGTGGCGAAGATCGACGCCCAGCTCGGCGCTTTCGCGGGCCGTGCGACGCGCGACAACTGGATCGAACAAGCGGGGCTGCTGGCTGGCGGGGACACCGCGGCCTATGAGGCGAAGTTCGGCAAGCTTTAGGGGCTCGGTGTTCCGCCCCTGCAGCGCTTGATCACCGCACCCGGAGCCTTGCTCGCGGGCACTTCGATGTGGCCCGCACCGGGCAAAGTGCCGTTGAAGCTGCTGTCGAACAGGGCGAGGCGCGGATCGGAGGGCGCAATCATGCCCTGCCACATATAGCCGTGCTGCCCCGGCAGGGCGGTCGCATCGACGGGCAGTCGTAGGATCAGCCCGCTGCCCTGCAAGGCAAACAGCGCCGCCGCGCCAACCGGCGCTGGCACATTGCGTGTGACCACCAGCGTGCCTGCGCGGCATTCGAGGCTCAGTTGCGCCGCCTCCCCCGGATAGCCGACCCGCGCCGAGAGGCCATCAGGCGCGGCGGTCCATTCCGGCAGGACGCCCGAGGGATGCGCCACGGGCAGCGGCACAGGCTTTTGCGTCGGCAGGGACATGCGCACGGCATCCAGCGGGGCGTCGGCTGGCTCTGGAGCAGGCGGCGAGCAGGCGGCGAGCAGCAGGGTGAGTGCGCCAAGGGCAGGCGCGGCGCGCAAGATCACGTAATCATCCTTCAACGACCCGGATTTTCGGCCACAACGGCTGTCCTTTCGCCGCAAGCCGCAAATCGCTGGTCAGCAGTTCGCAGCCAATTTTCATCGCCAGCGCAAGATAGATACAATCCTTCAGTGGATGCCCGAGATCGAGCGCGAGGCGGACGGCCCGGGCCATGTCTTCGGTCCCGGTCTCACGAACGGTGATGAACTGTTCGCTGATCAGGGTGAGGAAGTGCTCGAGCGCCGCTTCCATTTCGTCTCGATGCAGTTTGTCCGCGTTGGCCCGACGGACCAGCGCAGCGCTCACTTCGACAAGGAACACGCTGGGGACGACGATCTCGCCGCCATGCTGGACAAGCGCAGCCTTAGCCGCATCCGCACTTGGCTCTTCGAAGTACCATTTGAGCGCGAGGCTGGCATCGAACACGATCACCAGCTGTCCCGCTCCTCACGCAGCAGATCGAGCGTGGTCACGCCCTCGGGCAAACGCATGGGCTTGATCTGCGCAACCAGCACCCCAAGCCGCCGGCGCCGCGCCGCCTCGGCAATCAGTGCGCGCAGCTCTTCCGAGATCGAACGGCCATTGGCTGCAGCGATTTCTGCCAAGGCGGCATAGTCCTTGTCATCGACATTGCGTACGGTAGCGGTGGCCATTTGCTGATCCCAAAGTCATGTGTTTGCTAGCAGAAATCTCCAATATCTGCAAGCGTCACTTCCCCCACTTCTTCTGGCTCTTCCCGTACCGGGTCTTGCGCGTCCCCGGCTTGCCTTCGATGCTCCGCCCCACAATCGGCGCTTTCCGCTCGCCCTCCGGCAGGCCCAGTTCATTCGCCTCCAAAGCCCGGATTTCATCGCGCAGCCGCCCGGCAGTCTCGAACTCCAGATCTGCCGCCGCCCCGCGCATTTTCTTTTCCAGTTCCTCGATATAGGCGCGCAGATTGTGGCCCACGAGGTTGTTGGCCCCATCCGCGTCGATCTCCACCAGCACACCGTCGCGGCTCGCGGTGTCCGCCACGATGTCGTGGATATCGCGCTTGATCGATTCAGGGGTGATGCCGTGGAGCTCGTTGAACGTGCGTTGCCGCTCGCGGCGGCGGTCGGTTTCGGCGATGGCGCGTTCCATGGAGCCGGTCATGCGGTCGGCATAGAGGATCACGCGGCCATCCACGTTGCGCGCCGCGCGGCCAATCGTCTGGATCAGCGAGGTTTCGCTGCGCAGGAAGCCTTCCTTGTCCGCGTCCAGAATGGTCACCAGCCCGCATTCGGGAATGTCCAGCCCCTCGCGCAGCAGGTTGATGCCCACCAGCACGTCATATACGCCAAGGCGCAAGTCGCGGATCAACTCGATGCGCTCGAGCGTCTCGACGTCCGAATGCATGTAGCGCACGCGCAGCCCTGCCTCGTGCATGAACTCGGTGAGGTCCTCGGCCATGCGCTTGGTTAGCGTGGTGACGAGCGTGCGGTAGCCGACCTCCGCCGTTTTGCGGCACTCGTTGATGCAATCCTGCACCTGATCCTCGACCGGACGGATTTCCACCGGCGGGTCGATCAGGCCGGTGGGGCGGATCACCTGTTCGGCAAATACGCCGCCGGTCTGGTCCATTTCCCAGTGCCCGGGCGTGGCCGAAACCGCCACGGTCTGCGGGCGCATCGCGTCCCATTCGTTGAACCTGAGCGGACGGTTGTCGATGCAGCTGGGCAGGCGGAAGCCATATTCCGCCAGCGTGATCTTGCGGCGGTGATCGCCTTTCGACATCGCGCCGATCTGCGGCACGGTCTGGTGGCTTTCGTCGACGAAGAGCAGCGCGTTGTCGGGCAGATATTCGAACAGCGTCGGCGGCGGCTCGCCCGGCATCCGGCCCGTCAGGAAGCGCGAATAGTTCTCGATGCCTGCGCAACTGCCAGTGGCG
Source organism: Sphingomonadaceae bacterium (assembly GCA_947442095.1). Lineage (GTDB taxonomy): Bacteria > Pseudomonadota > Alphaproteobacteria > Sphingomonadales > Sphingomonadaceae > Novosphingobium. The sequence continues at coordinate 7,149 of CANEVG010000022.1, read as the reverse complement.
TGGATCATCTCGAGGTCGAAATTGGTGCGCTGCTCCAGCCGCTGCGCTTCGAGCAGCTTGCCTTCCGCTTCCAGTTCCTTGAGCCGCTCAGTCAGCTCGAAGCGGATCGCGTCCGCGGCCTGCTTCATCGTTGGACCCGGCGTGACGTAATGCGAATTGGCATAGACGCGCACCGACTTGAGCTTGGTACCCGCCTTGCCGGTGAGCGGATCGAACTCGGCGATTTCCTCGATCTCGTCGCCGAAGAACGAGACTCGCCAGGCCATGTCCTCGTAGTGCGAGGGGTAGATCTCCAGATTATCCCCCCGCACGCGGAAGTTGCCGCGCTGGAAGGCCGCATCGTTGCGTTTGTATTGCAGCGCAACCAGCTTGCGGATGATCTCGCGGCTGTCGACGCTGTCGCCCACCTTGAGATCGAAGATCATCGCCGAATAGGTCTCGACTGAGCCGATGCCATAGAGGCAAGAGACCGAGGCGACGATGATCACGTCGTCGCGCTCGAGCAGCGCGCGCGTGGCCGAATGGCGCATCCGGTCGATCGCCTCGTTCACCGAGCTTTCCTTCTCGATATAGGTGTCAGACCGCGGCACATAGGCTTCGGGCTGGTAGTAGTCGTAGTAGGAGACAAAATACTCCACCGCGTTGTCCGGGAAGAAGCTCTTGAACTCGCCGTAAAGCTGCGCGGCGAGGATCTTGTTGGGCGCGAGGATCAGCGCGGGGCGCTGCAGTTCCTCGATCACTTTGGCCATCGTAAAGGTCTTGCCCGAACCCGTGACGCCCAGCAGCACCTGGGTCGCCTCACCCGTCAGCGCCGAGGCGACGAGATCGGCGATGGCGGTCGGCTGGTCGCCCGCCGGTTGATACTCCGAAACCACGCGAAATGGCCGCCCGCCTTCCGATTTCTGCGGCCGCACCGGCTTATGCGGCACGAAGTTTGCGGAGGTATCGGGCTCTTCCAAGCCCCTGCGGATCACGAGTTCGGCCATAGCGCTCATATGGGGAACAAACCGCGTCCATGCAATCGCCCGCAAGTGTGTGACGCACAGCATTGGAAATCGCAGGCCGGGGTGTTAGCCCCTGCTATCGACGACGACAGGAACCAGCCCTATGCGCCAGCCCATTCTGCCCTTTATCGCCCTCTCCGCTGCGCTCGCGCTGGCGGGCTGCGGCAGCGAGAAAACCGTGACCGCGACCAATGAAAGCGTATCGGATGTGGCCAAGAAGGTTGCGGACTCGGGTATGAAGTTCAATCCGGGGCGCTGGGAATCGACCATGAAGTTCGAGAAGCTCGAAATGGAAGGCCTGCCGCCCGAGGCGAAAGAGATGATGTCGAAGATGCTGGGTAAGGACCGCACTTTCGCCAGCTGCCTTACCAAGGAGCAGGCCGAAAAGCCCGAGGCGAAGTTCTTCGGCCAGGCCGACGAGCGCTGCAAGTATGACACGTTTTCAATGGGTGGCGGCAAGATCGATGCGAAGATGACCTGCAAGTCCGAGGGCGGCGCGCAGGCGGTCAACATGGCGGGCACCTACACCCCCGATGCCTATCAGATGACCATGTCGATTAACGGGCAGGGGCCGGAAGGCAAGGCGATGTCGATGCAGATGGCACTCGCCGCGAAACACAAAGGCGAATGCACAGGGAAAGAGGACATGAAGGCCGGAGCGCCGGGTTAAGCCGCAAACTCTGCCATCCCCAACTCCGTCCATGCTGAGCTTGTCGAAGCACTGTCTTTGTTCTTCGCAACGCGCGCACTGTCGCCCAAAAACAAGAACAGCTCTTCGACAAGCTCAGGGTGAGCGGGGTGGGGAGGCTTAAGGACGCTTTCGGTCGGAAAGTGCGCTAAGCCGCCGCCGGTTCCACTTCCACGAGGACGCCCGACAGCGCCGCGTTGCCTGATAGCGGGTCGATCGCGTCCGATTCCGTCAGGGCATTGGCGCTGACTCCGGCGTGGGCTTTGGCCACGCGCATCGCCATGCCGGGCAGATCGTGGCCCCAGCCGTGGGGGATCGAGACGGTGCCGGGGATCATGTCTTCGGTCACTTCGGCGGGCAGGGTCACTGCGCCTGAGGACGAGCGGACGGTGGCCGCGGCGCCGTGTTCGATGCCCAGCGGGCCGGCGTCATCGGGATGGATCATCAGCGTGCAGCGGTTCGGGCCTTTGGTGAGGCGGCGGCTGTTGGCAAGCCATGAGTTGTTGGTGCGGAGGTGCCGCCTACCGATCAGGGTCAGTTTGCCATCCCTTGGTTCTACTTGCGGCACGTGCAGCGCGGCGAGGACTTCCATGAAGCTTGGCACCGCACAGGCCACGGTCTGGTCCTTGGAGCGCAGCCGTTCGGGCAGCACGCCGGGCATGGGCGCGCCGAAATCGAGGCCCGAGGGTGCGGCTTCCACTTCAGCGAGCGAGATCTTGTAAGGCCCGCTGCGCAGCATGCCGTCCAGCGCCTCACGCGGGGTGGGCTCCTGCACTGGCTTGCCGCTGATCGCCTGCGCGAGGCCGCGCAGGATTTCCCAGTCGTGCAGGCTTTCCGGGTTCTCGCGCGAGAAGGTGGGCGGGGAATAGACCGCGACATTGCGCACCGCCATTGGCAGCAGGAACAAGCCGTAGTGATCGCGCTCCAGCGGGCCGGTCGGCGGCAGGATATAATGCGCGCGGCGGCTGGTGGCGTTGCGGTACATGTCGACCGAGACCATCAGTTCTAGGCTTTCCAGCGCCTTGTCGAGCCGGGTGCCGTTGGGGGTGGAGAGCACCGGATTGCCCGCCACCACGAACAGCGCTTTGATCTGGCCCCGTCCCTCGGTCTCGATTTCCTCGGCCAGCGCGGCGGCGGGAAATTCGCCCAGCACCGACTTGTGGCCCGAGACCCGCGAGGTGTGCTTGCCGAGCGATCCGGGCGGCAGCATCGCCAGCGTGTCGAGCGCGGGGATCGGAAACACAGTGCCGCCCTCGCGGTCGAGCTGGCCTGCGGCGATATTGATCAGCGCGATTAGCCAGGCGTTGAGCGTGCCGTGCCGCTGGGTGGCGATGCCGAGCCGGCCATAGAGCGCGGCGGGGCCGCTGGTGAGCCGGTCTGCCAACCACGCCACGTCAGAGGGGCTGACGCTGGTGGCGGCGCTGCAAGCGGCGTCGTCGAAGCGGGAGAGCATAGCGGCCACCTCGTCCAGCCCGGTGATATAGTCCGCAAGAGGGTGCAGCGGCCGCAGCGCCAGCACCGCTTTGAGCAGCGCGATCAGGAAGAACGCATCGCTGGTGGGCTGGATGAACAGGTGACGGTCGGCGATCTTGGCGGTTTCGGTGCGGCGCGGGTCGATTACGACCAGCTGCCCGCCGCGGGCCTTGAGTTCGCGGACACGGGCACGGAAATCGGGGACGGTCCAGACCGAGCCGTTCGAGGCCATCGGATTGCCGCCGATGATGATGAGGGTCTGCGTGCGGTCGATATCGGGAATCGGGAACATGCTGGCGTGGCCGAACAGCAACAAGTTCGCGACCTGATGCGGCATCTGGTCCACCGTGCTGGCGGAATACTGGTTCTTGGTGCCGAGCGCCTTGGTGAGGTGATGCGCATTGAGCGCGTTGCCATAGCTGTGGGCATTGGGGTTGCCGATATAAGTGGCGGTGCCGGCCGGATCGCGGGCGAGAATGGCGCGGGTGCGTGTCCCGATCTCCTGGAACGCCTGATCCCACGATATCTCGTGCCATGTATCGCCCACGCGCTTTTGCGGTTTGCGCAAGCGGTCGGGATCGTCCTGCAGGTCCTGCAGTGCGGTCGCCTTGGGGCAGATATGACCGCGCGAGAGGGGGTTTTCCGGATCGCCCTTGATCGAGAGCACCGTTCGGCCTTCGGTCTCCACCAGCACGCCGCAGTTGGCTTCGCAGATATGGCAGGTGCGACGATGGATCTGCGCCATGGCGTTTCCTCTTCTTGCGCCGGTTCCTTAGCCGGTCGATTAAGGGTGTCACTCGGCGAAGGCCAAGGCAAGCGCGAAGCGGCGGTCTGGTCGCGGGGCCATGACAAATTTGTTTCGCAGATGCAGCATGGCGCTTGGCAAAGCGCGCGTGCTGTGCGAGCCTCAATGCAACGGGATGATCGCATGAACAACGCCTCCTCCTCGTCTTTCGACGAGATGCACGAAGCCGACGGAACGGTGCGCGCCGCCTATCGCGGGTATTGCCAATGGTTTGAGGAACAGCCTGCCGATCTACTCCGCCGCAAGAACACCGAGGCGGAGGCGTTCTTCCGCCGCACTGGTATCACCTTCAACGTTTACGGGAACGAGGACGCCGAGGAGCGGCTGATCCCGTTCGACATGGTACCGCGCATCATCACCGCGCACCAATGGCGCCGGCTTTCGCGCGGGATCGAACAGCGCGTGCGCGCACTCAATGCGTTTCTGCATGATCTCTATCACCGGCAGGAAATTGTGCGCGCGGGCCGCCTGCCTGCGCGGCTGCTGGAAAAGAACCCCGCGTTTCTGCCGCAAATGGTTGGCTTCACGCCGCCGGGCGGGGTCTATACGCACATCGTCGGCATCGATCTTGTCCGCACGGGCGAGGACGATTTCATGGTGCTGGAAGACAACGCGCGCACGCCCAGCGGCGTCTCCTACATGCTGGAGAACCGCGAGACGATGATGGCGATGTTCCCTGAACTGTTCACCCGGGTGCGGGTGCGCGAGGTTTCGGACTATCCGCGCCGCCTTGCGCGCAGCCTTGCGGGTTGCCTGCCGCCTGCGGCCAAGGGCAACCAGCCGGTGGTCGCAGTGCTCACGCCCGGCATCTACAATTCGGCCTATTTCGAGCACGCGTTCCTCGCCGATCAGATGGGTGCGGAGCTGGTCGAGGGCAGCGATCTGCGGATCGAGAATGGGCGAATCGCCATGCGCACCACGCGCGGATATACGCCGATCGACGTGCTCTATCGCCGGGTGGATGATGAATTCCTCGATCCGCTGACGTTCAACGCGGATTCCATGCTCGGCGTTTCGGGCATCATGGACGTGTACCGCGCGGGCGGGATCACCATCGCCAACGCGCCGGGTACGGGCATCGCCGATGACAAGGCGATCTATTCGTTCATGCCTGAGATCGTGGAGTTCTACACCGGCGAGAAGCCGATCCTGCCGAACGTGCCGACATGGCGCTGTTCGGAGCCGGATTCTCTGAAATACGTGCTCGAACACCTGTCCGAACTGGTGGTGAAGGAAGTCCACGGTTCGGGCGGCTATGGCATGCTGATCGGGCCGACTTCGACCAAGAAGGAAATCGCGGCGTTTGCGGCCAAGCTGGCGGCGCGGCCGCACAACTACATCGCGCAGCCCACACTCTCGCTTTCGACTGTACCGATCCTTGGCCGCGGGGGCCTTGCACCGCGGCATGTAGACTTGAGGCCCTTCGTGCTGATGTCTCCAGGCGCGATCGACATTACGCCGGGCGGGCTTACGCGGGTTGCGCTCAAGAAAGGCTCGCTGGTGGTGAACTCGTCGCAAGGCGGGGGCACCAAGGACAGCTGGGTGCTGGATGACTGATATGCCAAGGGTCTCGCCATGCTAGGCCGTAGCGCAAACGGCATCTTCTGGCTGTTCCGCAACCTGGAGCGGGCCGAGAACACCGCGCGTCTGGTCGAGGCGGGCTTCCGCATGGCGCTGACCCGCGATGCGCGCGATGCCAGCGATGAATGGCGCTCGGTTATCGTCACGCTTGGGCTGCGCCCGCTTTACGAAGCGAAATTCGGCAATGAATATGTCGGCACGAATGTCATCAACTTTGTGCTGCGCGACCGGGACAACCCCGGCCACGTGCTCGCCATGTGCGAACTGGCGCGCACCAACGCGCGCATGGTCCGCGCCGGGATCACGCGCGAGGTTTGGGAATCAGTCAACGACAGCTGGCTGAAACTGCGCGAGCTGCTGGCGCGGCCTGTGACGGAAACCCGCCTCGGCGCGGTGATCGACACCGTCCGACGCCAGTCCACGCAGGTGCGCGGTGCGATGGAAGGCACCATGCTGCGCAACGAGATCTATAATTTCGCGCGCATCGGCAGCTTCATCGAGCGCGCGGACAACACCGCGCGCATTCTTGATGTGAAGTACTACGTGCTGCTCCCTTCGATCTCCTACGTCGGCTCAAGCCTTGACAACGTGCAATGGGAAAACGTGCTGCGCTCACTGGCCGGGGAGCGCGCCTATCGCTGGCTCAATGCAGGCCGCATGGACGCGCGCGGCATTGCCGAGTTCCTGATCCTCGACGAGCGGTTCCCTCGCAGCCTGGCGTTCTGCTATGGCAAGCTGCGCTCGAACCTCGCGCATCTGGCGCGCGATTATGGCGAAGAAACCACGGCGCACGACATCCTGCGCCAGGTCGACAGTAATCTTCAGAGCCTTTCGATCGAGGGCATTTTCGAACAGGGGCTGCACGAATTCATCGGCCAGTTCATCACCCGCAACACCCGGCTCGCGCAGCAGATCCAGCGCGATTACCGGTTTACCGAATAGAAGGGGCGCGGCGTTTGCGGCTGGCGGTTGATCATACCACACATTACCGGTTTTCCGGCCCCGTGGCGCGCGGGCTGCAGCGGCTGCGCCTCACGCCCAAGACGAGCGCGGGCCAATCCATCGTGTCGTGGTCGATCACCCTCGAAGGTGCGCGGCGCGAGGTGGAGTATGACGACGAGAACGCTAACCACATCACGCTGATCGCGTTCGAGCCGGGGGTGAGCGAGGTGACGATCCGCTGCGAGGGCGTGGTTGATACCAATGACAAGTCCGGCATTGTCGGCCACCATGCGGGCTATCTGCCGATCTGGCACTTCCTCCAGCAGACCGACCTGACTGCGGCCGGCCCGCGCGTGCGCGCGCTGCTTACCGGGCTGAGCGGCAAACAGACCACGCTGGAACGGCTCCACACCCTTTCGGAACTGGTGCGCGGCAGCGTGGCCTATGCCGCCGGGCACACCGATTCCACAACGACGGCCGAGGGCGTACTGGCGGCCGGGCGGGGGGTGTGCCAAGACCATGCACATGTGTTCATCGGCGCGGCGCGGGCGCTCGGCATTCCGGCGCGCTATGTCAGCGGCTATCTGATGATGACCGACCGCACCGAGCAGGACGCGGGCCATGCCTGGGCGGAAGCGCTGGTCGAAGGGCTGGGC
>CANEVG010000021.1 GCA_947442095.1 Sphingomonadaceae bacterium | reverse complement strand
GCCTGCTCGATCGATGCCATCACGAAATCAAGCGCATCGCGCGTGCTGGCGATGTTCGGCGCGAAGCCGCCCTCGTCGCCCACGCCGGTGGCGAGGCCTTTCTGGTGCAGCGCCTTCTTTAGCGTGTGGAACACTTCCGATCCCCAGCGCACGGCTTCGGCCAGTGTCGGCGCGCCAACCGGCATGATCATGAATTCCTGGAAGTCGATCGGGTTGTCGGCATGTTCGCCGCCATTGATGATGTTCATCATCGGCACCGGCAGCAGATGCGCCGAAACCCCGCCGACATAGCTGTAGAGCGGCAGGCCGCGCGCATCAGCCGCAGCCTTCGCGGTTGCAAGGCTCACCCCCAGGATCGCGTTCGCGCCCAGCCGGCTCTTGTTCTCGGTGCCGTCGAGCGCGATCATCGCCTGATCGATGTCGCGCTGGTCCTCGGCATCCATGTCGGCCAGCGCGCCGGCGATCTCGCCGTTCACTGCCGCGACAGCCATACGCACGCCCTTGCCCATGTAGCGCGTCTTGTCGCCGTCGCGCAGTTCCACGGCTTCGTGTGCGCCAGTGGATGCGCCCGAAGGCACCGCCGCGCGACCGAACGAGCCGTCTTCCAGCAGGACATCAACTTCGACGGTGGGATTGCCCCGGCTGTCGAGGATTTCGCGGGCGTGAATGTCGATGATCGCGGTCATGGCGGTTCCCATACTGTTGGCCGGACTGATGGCCATGCTGTTGACAGGGTGGCAGGTTTCCTGGGCGCCACTATCGGCGCTTCGCCTGTCAGGCAAGCGGTGTCAGCTTTACGGCGCGCCGAAGGGAACAAAACCGGACCCCAAGCCTTTCGCGCTTGCGGCATTTGGTCTAGTAGCCATATGCGCAGCAGAATCGCTCCACAAAGGACCAACGCTCCATGGCTGACACTCCCGAAACGACACGTGCAGGCGCTGTCGCCGCCGCAAAGCCCGCGAAGAGCCGCAAGAAGGCCGCGCTAAAGGTCGTCGAGACGGTCGCTGCCGAGGTGGCTGAAGCCGTCGAGGCAGTTGAAACCGCTGCTAGCGGAGCCGTTGTTGCCGCCTCCACCCGTTTCGGCAAGGCGATCGAGGACGCCAAGGCCGGCGCCGCCACGTTGAAGGGCGATGCGCTGGAGAAGACCGCCGCGCTCTCCGAAACCGTGTCGGCAACCGCCAGCGAGCTTGGCGAGAAGGCAACCGTCTATGCCGAGCAGGCCAAAGTCGTCGCGCTTGATCTCGCGCGGCAGGGCAAGACCAAGGCGACCGATGCGCTGAGCGCGGTTGGCGAAACGATCGAGAGCAACGCCGCCTTAATCGACGAGAAGCTCGGCGTGCAATACGGCGACTATGCGCGCGGCGCAGCGCACACCCTGCAATCGACTGCCGCCAGCCTTGAATCCAAGGACATCCCAGAAATCGGCGAGGAGATCGCCGGCTTCGTGCGCAAGAGCCCGGTCAAGGCGATCGGTATTGCTGCAGCGGCAGGCTTCCTGCTGTCGCGGCTATTCCGCCGCTCGACCCCGTCGAAGGACGCGAACACCGACATGACGGACGCCTGATCCAGCCCGTGGAAGAGCCTGAACACCGGACATTGGCCGACGAGGCCGCGCGTCTGCACACCTTGGTGGGCAGCGCACAGGCCCTGATCGAGAACGGACAGTCGCTGATGGAGGCCGAGCTGGCCTTCCAGAAGGCGCGCGCGGGCTTCGTGCTGCGCCGCGCGAAGGGCATACTCGCGCTCGGCGCGCTGGCACTGGCCTTGCTGTTCTTCGTGCTGATGGCGCTGATCGTTGGGCTCCTGCTGGCGCTTGCGCCGCTGCTGGGGCCTTGGGGCGCGCTTGGCGCAGTGCTCGCCGGGCTGCTTTTGATCGCGGCGCTATGCGTGCTCGGCGTCATCCGCCGCATCGGCACTATCCGCAAGGCGCTCAAGGGTTCCGCCAAAGGGAGCAACGCGGCATGAGCGATGAAGCCGATCTCGCCGATGCGCTGGAACGCCGCACTGAAGCATGGGCCCGCGTGAATGGCGACATTTCCGCCATGCGCTCGGGCCTGACCGAACGCCCCATCGGCCAGCGGCTCAAGGACCATGTTGCCGACCGGATGATCGACACGGTAGACACTGCTAAGGCGGTGGCCCGCGACAATCCACTGGTGATCGGCGGCGTGATCGCTGCGCTGGCTGGCTGGTTCCTGCGCGGGCCGATCATTCGGACCGTTCAAGGCTGGCTGGGCAGATAAATGGAACCCGCAATGAACGACACCGAAGCCGAAAAGCCCGCCCCTTACGCTGGCGAAGGGGCGTTCAGCGCCATGAAGGTACTGGTCGAGGAGCATCCGGTGGCAATGCTGGCGGGCGGGATCCTGCTTGGCGCGCTCGTCGCCGGCGCATTGTCGCGCCCCGGCAAAGCGGTGCAAGCCAAGACTGCAGAGAACAGCAAGCCGCGCCCCAGCTTCGGGGGCCGCGTGGTCGAACTTGCTGCGCTGGGTGCCGAGCTTGCGGCAGCCTATGCCGCCGGTGTAGGCAGCGCGGCGGAAGAAGCTACCGAAAGCGCAGCCGAAGCCGCGAAACCGCAAGCCCGGCGCATCAGCGGGCTGGCAGGCACGGCGCTGCGAACGCTTGGCCCAATGCTCAGCCGCCTCGGACGCAAGCCCCCGGTTTAGCTTAGCTCACTGTAGCGCAGCTTATCGCAGCGTCAGGGGCTTGCGCGGCCCGCTTCATTTTGCCAGTCGCATGGGCTCTTCCTCTCCCCGGAACGAAAGAGCAGCCAATGCAGAAGCTTCACCTTGTCATGGGTGGGCGGGTCAAGGATCCGCAGCACCTCGAATTCGTCGATCTCAATGCCGTCCAGCTCGTTGGGGTCTATCCCGATTATGCCAGCGCCGAGGAAGTCTGGCGCAGCTATGCCCAGCGCACGGTGGACGATGCCGAGATGCGCTATGTGATTGTCCACCTGCACAAGCTGCTCGAGCCGGACCTGCCGCCGCAATAACTAGCCCAAAGGAAAGGGCTGCAGACCGAAGTCTGCAGCCCTTTCCTTTCGAATAATCCGCAAGACTTTAGATAAACTCGATTTTCTCGACCACATAGAACCGGTCGCCTGAAGGCACCGTCACTTCGATCTCGTCTTCCACCCGGCGGCCGATCAGCGCACGGCCCAGCGGCGAGTTGTAGCTGATCCGGCCGACCTTGGCATCCGCCTCGGCCTGGCCAACGATCTGGTAGCGCACCGGCTTGTCTGCATCATCGAGCAGCGTGACGGTCGCACCGAACACGATCCGGTCGCCCGAAAGCGTCGTCGGATCAATGATCTGCGCACGGCTGATCTTGTCTTCCAGATCGCCAATCGCGGCCTCGACCTGCCCCTGCCGCTCCTTTGCCGCATGGTATTCTGCATTTTCAGAGAGATCGCCGTGCGCGCGCGCTTCCTCGATCGCATCGATAATGAGGGGGCGTTCCTCGCGCAGCGCCTTCAGCTCGGACGTCAGCCTTGCGTAGCCTTCCGCCAGCATGGGCAGCTTTTCAACACTCGCCATCCGTATTCCTCTTTCCTTTCAATCCCATGGCCTCAAAAGCCAAGGGAAAACCGTTCCCCCCCGAGCGGCATAGGTACCGACCCGGGCTCACACTGGCGCGATGCGGGGGATCACGTGGAAGCTTGACTATAATAATCCTGCAACGACCGAACCGCAAGTTCGGTGCTGCCCAGCGCCTCTATTGCTTCGGCCGCCGCCACTGAACCTGTGGCCGTGGTGAAGTAAGGCACCTTGCCATAGAGTGCCGAGCCCCGGATCGATTGCGAATCCTTGTGGCTCTGCCAGCCTTCGGTGGTGTTGAAGATCAGCGCCACGTCGCCGTCGATGATCCGGTCGACGATATGCGGCCGCCCTTCGGCCACCTTGTTGACCTTCTCGCACTTCACGCCAGCCGCGCTCAGATAATCCGCAGTCCCGCCAGTGGCGCAGATACGGAAACCAAGCCCGGCGAGCTTTTGCACAGCGGGCAAAATCACCGGTTTGTCCGTGTCCTTTACCGACACAAACACGGTGCCGCCTGCGGGCAACACCATGCCCGCGCCCAACTGCGCCTTGGCAAAGGCCACCGGGAAACCGCTGTCGATGCCCATGACCTCGCCGGTTGATTTCATCTCGGGCGAAAGCACCGGATCGACGCCGGGAAAGCGCGCGAAGGGGAACACTGCCTCCTTCACCGCCATATAGCCGATGTCGCGCTTGATCGTCGGCAGATCTTTCAGCTTCTCACCTGCCATGATCCGCGCGGCGAACTTGGCGATCGGCTGGCCAATGGCTTTCGCCACAAACGGCACCGTCCGGCTGGCGCGCGGGTTCACCTCGATAAGGTACACAAGGCCGTCCTTCACCGCGAACTGGATGTTCATGAGGCCGCGCACGCCCAGCGCCCTGGCCAGCAACACCGCCTGCCGCTCCATCTCCGCGATCACATCGTCAGGGAGGCTGTAAGGCGGCAAGGTGCAGGCACTGTCGCCCGAATGGATGCCCGCTTCCTCGATATGCTGCATCACACCCGCCACGACGACATCGTCGCCATCGGCCAGCGCATCGACATCGCATTCGATGGCATCGCGCAGATACTGATCGATCAGCACCGGGCTATCCCCCGAAACCTGCACCGCGGTGGCTATATAGTCATCGAGCTGCGCCTCGCTGTCGACAATCTCCATCGCGCGGCCGCCCAGCACATAGCTCGGCCGGATCAGCACCGGGTAGCCGATGCGGGTGGCCACCGCGACCGCCTCGTCGCGGCTGCGCGCCATGCCGCCCAAGGGCTGGCGCAGGCCAAGCTTTTCGACCAGATGGTTGAACCGCTCGCGGTCTTCGGCCAGATCGATGGCATCGGGCGAGGTGCCGAGAATTGGAATGCCCGCATCCTCGAGCGCCTGCGCCAGCTTGAGCGGAGTCTGCCCGCCAAACTGCACGATCACGCCCACCAGCGTGCCATTGGCCTTCTCGGCCTCCAGCACTTCAAGCACGTCTTCAGCGGTCAGCGGCTCGAAATAGAGCCGGTCAGAGGTGTCGTAGTCGGTCGAGACGGTCTCGGGGTTGCAGTTGATCATGATCGTCTCGAACCCGGCCCCGGGCTCGCCGCTTGCGGGATCGGTGGTGCCCAGCGCGAAGCACGCGTGGCAGCAGCAGTAGTCGAACTCGATCCCCTGCCCGATCCGGTTCGGCCCGCCACCCAGAATCACGATCTTCTGCTTGTCGGTGGGCTTGGCCTCGCACTCGGGCGCTCCGAACAGCCCGCTTTCGTAGGTCGAGTACATATAGGGTGTAACCGCCTCGAACTCGGCGGCGCAGCTGTCGATCCGCTTGAACACGGGCCGCACGCCGAGCCGGTGGCGCAAAGCACGCACCTCTTCCTCACTCGTCGCGCCCGCCATCGCGTTCAGCACATCGTGCAGCAGGCCCGAGCGCCGCGCTGTCGTCTCGCCCATGCCGCCCGCCACGCCCACCGAGCGCACGGCCAGCGTCGCCAGCCGCTTGTCGGAAAAACCCATGGCTTTCAGCCGCCTGAGGCCCGCCGCGTCGATGGGCAGGCCTTCGACGTTGATGCGCTTTTCCTCGGCAATGATCTCGGCGATCTGGCGCAGGAACCAGGGCTCGTACTTGGTGACAGCGTGGACATCTTCCACCGAAAGCCCCTCGCGGAAGGCCTGCCCGATGACGAGCAGCCGCTCCGGCGTCGCCCGGCTCAGCGCTGCGATGATCTGGTCGCGCGTCGCGCCTTCCAGTTCGACCACGCGGTTGAACCCGTCGAGCCCTGTTTCCAGGCCGCGCAGCGCCTTCTGCACCGATTCCTTAAAGTTGCGGCCAATCGCCATGACTTCGCCGACAGACTTCATCGCCGTGCCTAGGAGCGGCTCCGCGCCCTTGAACTTTTCAAACGCAAAGCGCGGGATCTTGGTGACGACATAGTCCAGCGTCGGCTCAAACGCCGCCGGGGTCGCGCCGGTGATGTCGTTCATGATCTCGTCGAGCGTGTAGCCCACCGCCAGCTTGGCCGCGACTTTGGCAATCGGGAAGCCGGTCGCTTTCGAAGCCAGCGCCGAGGAGCGCGAAACACGCGGGTTCATCTCGATCACGATCAGCCGCCCATCCTTCGGGTTGACTGCGAACTGTACGTTCGATCCGCCTGTTTCCACGCCAATTTCACGGAGCACTGCGATCGATGCATTACGCATGATCTGGTATTCCTTGTCGGTCAGCGTCAGCGCCGGGGCCACTGTGATCGAATCGCCGGTGTGCACGCCCATTGGGTCCACGTTCTCGATCGAACAGATGATGATACAGTTGTCGTTGCGGTCGCGAACGACCTCCATCTCGTACTCTTTCCAGCCGAGCAACGATTCCTCGATCAGCACTTCGTTGGTGGGCGAGGCTTCGATCCCCCCGCGCACGATCTTGACGAACTCGTCCTTGTTATAGGCAATCCCGCCGCCCGTGCCGCCCATCGTGAAGCTAGGCCGGATGATCGAAGGCATCCCGGTGCGCTCCAGCACGGCGAGCGCTTCCTCAACCGAATGCGCAATGCCGGAACGGGCGGATTCCAACCCGATCTTGTCCATCGCATCGCGGAACTTCATCCGGTCCTCGGCCTTGTCAATCGCCTCGGCATCCGCGCCGATCATGATGCAGCCGTACTTTTCCAACGTGCCGTCGTTCGCCAGCGCCAGCGCAGTGTTGAGCGCGGTTTGCCCGCCCATCGTCGGCAGCACCGCATCGGGGCGCTCCTTGGCGATGATCTTCGCCACGATCGCGGGCGTGATCGGCTCGACATACGTCGCGTCCGCCATGTCCGGATCGGTCATGATCGTCGCCGGGTTCGAATTGACGAGGACCACGCGGTAGCCCTCTTCCTTCAAGGCCTTGACCGCCTGCGTGCCCGAATAATCGAACTCGCAAGCCTGGCCGATGACAATCGGCCCGGCGCCGATGATCAGGATCGAGGAGATGTCAGTGCGTTTGGGCATTGCGGACTATGCTTTCATTGCATACATTGATTGCATTGCAATCAGAGGAGAACATGATGGCGAGCCTGACCTTCCGGAACATTCCCGAAGACGTAAAGCGCCTGTTCCACCAGCGTGCCGCCGCGAACGGCCGTTCGATGGAAGAAGAAGGCCGGCAACTGATCGTTGAGGCGGTGAGGCCGCAGGGTCAGCCCGCACGCGAATCCATTGGCCAGATGATCTACCGCCTGAGCCGCCCCGGCTATGATCTGCCCGAAGTGCCGGACAGCCCGGCGAGCTATGCAGGGCAGGAAGACGAATGATCATCGTCGACACAAACGTCTGGAGCGAACTCGCCAAGCCCGAACCCGCCAAGGCCGTGCTCGATTGGGAAGCGGCGCAAAGCCCGTGGCTTTGGCTTTCCGCCATCGTGCTTGCGGAATGGCGCGCGGGCGCGGCGCTGATGCCGCAGGGCAACGCGCGTGAGGTACTAATCCGGATCATCGAGACAGTCGCCCTTGCCTATCAGGACCGCTTGCTGCCATTCGACGAGCCTTGCTCGCGCTTCTATGGACTCGTGCTGGCCGAAGCGCGCGCGGCGGGTAAGCCGATCCAGACTGCAGACGCCATGATTGCGGCCACTGCCCGAGCCCACGGCATGAAAGTGGCAACGCGCAACACGAACGACTTTGCAGGCGCTGGCGTTGAACTGATCGACCCTTGGAATCCATGATCATCGGCGCAGCGCCGATGATCAGGATCGAGGAAATGTCAGTGCGATTGGGCATTTTTGCTCGACGGATCAAAAGTCATGTACAGGGGGCGGTATGAAGGCGGGGGAGCCTTGGGCGAAAAAGGCGAGAGCGGAGGTTCACCTTCCAGCGAAGATTGCGCTTCATCAAGTAAGCATTTGAATTCAATTGCCGATATATCTCCAAGCACAACCACCGCTTGCTCCATTCCATCCGTCGCTGGATCGATGCGGAACTTTCTGATCTTGCACTTCGCTACTGCCATAGTCGGGGTCAGCTGCTTCGGCCTTGGCACATCGGCAGGAGGTGGCCCCTCCCCCCATGAGAGACCATAAATTGTGACTGTACCTCCCGAAAATGGGTCAGGCACCTTTGCCAACAACCAGCCAACGTATCCTGACAGAATCGATGTCAGGACCACTGTCAGGATGACCCGCCAATTGGTCACCCCAACATCCCCACAAACCGCTCAAACAGATAAAAACTATCCTGCGGCCCCGGGCTCGCCTCAGGATGATACTGCACTCCGAACGCGCGCTTGCCCTTCACCGCAATGCCGCAGTTCGAACCATCGAACAGCGAGACATGCGTCTCCTCCACGCCCTCGGGCAACGCCGTGTTGTCCACCGCAAAGCCATGGTTCATTGAGGTGATCTCGACTACGCCATCGGCATGGCGCTTCACGGGGTGGTTCGCGCCGCGGTGGCCCTGGTGCATCTTGATCGTCTTTGCGCCTGCCGCCAGCGCCAGCATCTGGTGGCCAAGGCAAATGCCGAAAACCGGCACATCGCGCTCCAGCAGGCCCTGAATCACCGGCACTGCATAGACCCCCGTCGCCGCCGGATCGCCCGGCCCGTTGGAAAGGAACACGCCCGCCGGGTTCAACGCCAGCACCGCATCCAGAGGCGTTTCAGCTGGAACCACCGTCACTTGCGCGCCGGCCTTCACCAGATTGCGGAAGATATTGTCCTTCGCGCCATAATCGATTGCCACGACATGCGGGCGCGTTTCGTGCGGTGAGCGGGCATAGCCCTGCCCCAGCTTCCACACCCCGCCCTGCCAGTCAGCGCGCTCCGCCCGCGTGACAAGCTGGGCAAGGTCCATGCCTTCCAGCCCCGGCCAGTCCTTGGCCTGCGCGATCAGCGCTGGGATATCGAAATTACCCGCCGGATCATGTGCGATCACCGCATTGGGCGCACCGAGCATGCGGATGCGGCGGGTCAAAGCGCGCGTATCGATGCCCGCAAGACCGATCCTGCCCCGCGCCGCCAACCATGCCTGCAGCGTCTCGGTGCTGCGGAAGCTCGCCGGATCGGTCACATCCTCGCGCACCACGCAGCCCACCGCTCCCGGCACATCGTGGCTTTCCATGTCTTCGGGGTTTGTGCCGACATTGCCGATATGCGGGAAGGTGAAGGTCACCACCTGCCCCGCGTACGACGGATCGGTCAGCACTTCCTGATAGCCCGACATCGCGGTGTTGAAGCACACTTCGCCCACCGCCGTGCCCGCCGCGCCGAAGCCGCGCCCCCAGGCGACCGAACCATCGGCAAGGACGAGAACGCCCGTAGCTCCATGTGGTTGTGGCGCGTGCGTGTAGGCGGGGTCGGCCATTGTAGGGGGCGCTCCGTGGGCATGGTTCTGGCGATGTCGCTAAGGCTCGGTCGCTAGGGACCTCGCCCACTCGCGTCAACCTAGCAAGGGCAGAAAGTTTCGCCTAAGTGACAGGGTCTGGCCCCGCACCGGGGACTCCATCCACAGGAATACGTAGCCCATGATCCGCGACACGATCAAAGCCGCCCAGATTGCGGCGATGAAAGCCGGTGACAAGCCCCGCCTCGCTGCCGTCCGGCTGATTCTCGCCAAGCTGAAAGACAAGGATATCGAGCTCAGAACCACGTCCAGCTTGCCGGACGATGACGTGTTGGTGGTCGACGTGCTGCAGAAGATGGCCAAGCAGCGCCGCGAATCGATTGCGCTGTATCTGGAAGGCGGCCGTCAGGAGCTCGCCGACCTTGAGCAGGCCGAACTGACCGTGATCGAGGAATTTCTCCCCGCGCAGATGGCCGAGGCGAACGTCGTGGCCGCCATCGAAGTCATCAAGGCCGAACTCGGTGCGACGTCCATGAAGGACATGGGCAAAGTTGTCGCCGCGCTGAAGGCCCGCCACGGCAGCCAGCTCGACATGGGCAAAGCGAGCGCGCTGGTGAAAGCGGCGCTCGCCGGCTGAGGGGCGCATGTCCCTGACGCCCCAATGGCTTGATGAACTGCGCACCCGCGTCTCGCTTTCGGCGCTGGTCGGGCGCAGCGTGCGGGTGCAGAAGGCGGGGCGCGAGTTCAAGGCCTGCTGCCCGTTCCACAACGAGAAGACCCCCAGCTTCACGATCAACGACGAGAAGGGTTTCTATCATTGCCTTGCTGGGGAGACACGGGTCATCACCTCCCAGGGTGTCGCTGCAATCGCTGACCTAGCCGGCAACACGCACACGGTGCTGAGCCGCAGCGGCGCGTGGATCGCGGCGCCCTTCCGCAGTTTCGGCAAGCAGCGGCTGTGGGAAATCAAGCTTTCGCGCAACGGCATCCGAAAATCCCTTCACGCAACGGACGGCCATCGCTGGTTCGTGAGGGGGCGCAGCAGCGAGACAACCACCAGCCAGTTGCGCCCCGGCCAGCGGCTTGATGCAGCCTTCCCTGCGGGCCGCACCGATTGGGCCATCGATCCCGAAGGCGTGAGGCACGGCATCGTCTTCGGCGATGGAACGCTGATGAAAGCCGCCGATGGCACAGTGAACCTGCACGGACAGAAGGATGCCGAACTGGCTGCCTGGTTTCCGGACCAGACACACCATTATCGCGAGCGGACCAATGACGGATCGCTCCTGCCCATCTATGGCGGGCGGTCGTTCGGGCACATGAAGGCATTTCCCGAAAACAACGCCAGCGAGGCCTATCTGCTGGGCTTTCTGGCGGGTTACTTCGCCGCTGATGGCCACGTCGCCAAAGACGGAACCGTCATTCTCAATTCGGCCACGGCTGCCCATGTCGATGCCGTGCGCGATATTGCAACCCGACTCGGCCTCAGCACTTTTGGCCGCACAACCCAGAAGCGCCGGGGCCTCCACGGACAGGCAAGCGACGTGCATCGCCTTCATTTCGTGGCGTCTTCGCTTGCCGAGCCGTTCTTTCTTCTCTCCGAAGCACGCCGGCGCCATGCCGCAGCCGCCAAGGCGTTCGAGCGCCTGCGCTGGCAAGTCGTCTCGGTATCGCCGACTGACCGGATCGAGGAAGTCTTTTGCGCCGAAGTGCCCGGCGAACATTGCTTTGCACTCGAAGACAATATCCTGACCGGCAACTGCTTCGGCTGCGGAGCCCACGGCGATGCCATCCGCTGGATGACCGACCACCAGGGCCTGCCGTTCATGGACGCCGTGAAGGAACTGGCGCTGCAGGCGGGCATGGAAGTCCCCGCCCCCGATCCGCGTGCGGCGAAGCGAGCGGAAGAGCAGAAGTCGCTGCATGATGTCATGGAGGCAGCGCAGGCCTTCTTCGTCCGGAGCCTAGCCGAGGATCAGGGCGCGCAGGCGCGGGCCTATCTCGCTTCGCGCGGGTTTCCGACCCATGTCGTGAAGGATTTCGGCTTCGGTTACGCGCCCGATAGCCGCACCGCGCTGAAGGAGGCGCTTTCGCAGTTTCCCGAAGAAATGCTGATCGAGGCAGGCCTGCGCATCGTGGTGGAGGACCGCGATCCCTATGACCGGTTCCGCGGCCGCCTGATGCTCCCCATCTGCGATCCGCGCGGGCGGGTGATCGCTTTCGGTGGACGTATCCTCGACAAGACGAAAACTGATTCCCCCAAGTATCTGAATTCGCCCGATACCCCTCTGTTCGACAAGGGCCGCACGGTCTACAACCTGCACCGCGCCTCTCCCGCCTCGCGCCAATCGGGCCGCGTGGTCGTGGTCGAAGGATATATGGACGTTGTCGCGCTGGCGGCAGCGGGGATTGCCGAGGCGGTCGCCCCGCTGGGCACCGCGCTCACTGAAGACCAGATCGAGCGGCTCTGGCGCATGACCGAGTGCCCCACGCTATGCTTCGATGGTGATGCCGCAGGCCAGCGCGCCGCGACGCGCGCGATTGTCCGCGCGCTGCCGCTGCTGCGCCCGGGCCATTCGCTGCGCATCGCGGTACTGCCAGACGGGCTCGATCCCGATGACCTCATTAAACAGCGCGGGGCGGCCGCGATGGAAGACCTTCTCGGCGCGGCGCGCAGCATGGTCGAGGTGCTGTGGGATATCGAGCGCGCCGCCGCCCCCCTGGTGACGCCCGAGGACAAGGCCGGCCTCAAGGCGCGGCTCATGGCCCGTGCCGACACGATCCGCGACGGCGATATCAAGGCGCTCTATCGCCGCGAGTTGCTCGACCGGTTTGGCGAGATGGCTTACGCACGGCGCGAGCGGCCTCCATTCCAGCCCGGCTTTCAGGGGCGTGGACAACGCGGGCAGGCGCCCGGCCGAAAAGGCCCGTGGCAGCCCCCCCCGCCCCCGCTCTCTGCCGCCAACACCGCCAAGATGCAGAACATCGGCGCAGGCCACGGCCTTCTCGCAGCGGTTCTGGCAGGCATGATCGCGCAGCCGCAGGCCATTGCGCGCCATGCCGAAGCGCTCGCGCGGCTCCAGCCGGAAGACCCCGCGTTAGCCGACCTGCTCGATGCCCTTATCGGCCTCACGGAGATGCCCCGAAACGGACCGCAGCCGCTTGAAAGCCAAGATGTTCTTACCATATTGGCGAAACGGGGCCTCAGGGCACCGACGGCGGATGATTATGCCGGAATGCGATTCGGTTTTCTGGACGGCAAGGCGGAGGCAGCGGCGGAGGAACTCGCCGAAGCGGTCGGCTTGCTGGTTGGTCTGCCGGCCGTCGAGGCTGCGCTGGCAGAGGCCACGCAGCGCCACGAGGCGGAGTTTTCCGACGAAACCTTCGCCGAACAGCAACGATTGCGGCAACGAAAGCTGGCCTTAGTGGCCCGGTTGGTGCAGATGAACCGTAATCGCTCCGGGCTAGACTAGCCGCAGCGCGCACAGATGGTATCGGGATTCAATGGCTTCGAACGAAACACCTGACAATGGCGATGCGCCGCTGATCGACCTCAACGACGCGTCCATCCGGAAGCTTATTGCGCGCGCCAAGCGCCGCGGGGTCCTCACGGTTGACGAGCTGAACGAAGCGCTGCCGCAAGACCAGATGTCGGCCGACCAGATCGAGGACATCATGGCCGCGATCTCGGAGATGGGCGTCAATATCGTCGAGAACGACGAGGACGCGGTCGATCCTGAGGACAAGCAGGCCGAGGACGACGCGGACGAGGCAGATCAGGTCGACGAGCGACCCGACCTTATCAGCAAGCGCAAGGAAACCATTGAGCGCACCGACGATCCGGTGCGCATGTACTTGCGCGAAATGGGCGCGGTCGAATTGCTCAGCCGCGAGGGTGAGATCGCCATTGCCAAGCGCATCGAAGCCGGGCGCGACACGATGATTCTGGGCCTGTGCGAAAGCCCGATCACCTTCCACGCAATTATCCAGTGGTCCGAAGCGCTCAACGCCGGCGAAATGCAGCTGCGCGAGATTCTTGATCTCGATGCGATGCTTTCGAAGGAGCCGCAGCCGGAAAACCTCTCGGAAGACGGCGAGGAAGCCGGCGACGGCGAAATCAGCGAAGCCACTGCGGGTCCGACCTTCAAGGAAGAAGAGGACGTCGAAGAGGAAGAAGTCGCCGAGGACGAAGATGACGAGCTAACCGAACGCCGCACCAAGCGCCCGGCCGAGGAAGAGGAAGAGGACAACACCCTCAGCCTCGCGCAGATGGAAGCGCAGCTCAAGCCCGAAGCGCTCGAGAAGTTCGCGCACATCACCGGCCTGTTCCGCGCGTTCGAGGCCATCCAAGCCGCGCGGCTCGATGCGCTGGGCGCGGGCAACGATTTTCCCACCGCCAAGGAAACGCAGTACCAGCAGCTGCGTGAAGACCTGACGGCGCAAGTCGAAAGCGTGCAGTTCCATGCGACCAAGATCGAGTATCTGGTCGACAACCTCTACGCCTTCAACCGGCGGCTCACCACGCTGGGCGGGCAGATGCTGCGCCTGGCCGAGCGGCACAAAGTGCCTCGCAAGGACTTCCTAGACAACTACGTCGGGCGCGAGCTTGATGAAGGCTGGCTGCAGGCGCTGGCGGGCAAGGACAAGAAGTGGGCGGCCTTCGCTTCTGTCGAGGCCGAGCCGGTCGAGCGCATCCGCGCCGAGATTGCCGATATCGCGGCGGCCACCGGCATGTCGCTGGGCGAGTTCCGCCGCATCGTCAACATGGTCCAGAAGGGCGAGCGCGAGGCGCGCATCGCCAAGAAGGAAATGGTTGAGGCTAACCTGCGCCTCGTGATCTCGATCGCCAAGAAGTACACCAACCGGGGCTTGCAGTTCCTTGATCTCATTCAGGAAGGCAACATCGGCCTGATGAAGGCGGTCGACAAGTTCGAGTATCGCCGCGGCTACAAGTTCAGCACATATGCCACGTGGTGGATCCGGCAGGCGATCACGCGTTCGATTGCAGATCAGGCCCGTACGATCCGCATCCCAGTCCACATGATCGAGACGATCAATAAGCTGGTGCGCACCAGCCGCCAGTTCCTGCACGAGCAGGGCCGCGAGCCGACGCCGGAGGAAATGGCCGAGCGTCTTTCGATGCCGCTCGAAAAGGTCCGCAAGGTGATGAAGATCGCCAAGGAGCCGATCTCCCTCGAAACGCCGATCGGCGACGAGGAAGACAGCCACCTCGGCGATTTCATCGAGGACAAGAACGCGGTGATCCCGGTGGATGCGGCGATTCAGGCCAATCTGAAGGAAACCGTCACCCGCGTCCTCGCCAGCCTCACCCCGCGCGAAGAACGCGTGCTGCGCATGCGCTTCGGCATCGGCATGAACACCGATCACACGCTCGAGGAAGTCGGCCAGCAGTTCTCGGTGACGCGCGAACGTATCCGCCAGATCGAAGCAAAGGCGCTGCGCAAGCTGAAGCACCCGTCGCGGTCGCGGAAAATGCGTTCGTTCCTGGATCAGTAAGGCAGGAAGCTGCACATCCCTTATCGGAACGGATCAGTCCGCATCGCAGCCTATCTCTTCGAACGCGGCCTGCTGGGCTGCCATCAGGCTGCGCACGGCTTCGGCGCCCTCTTCGGCGTGAAGCTTGATCTTCGAAAGCGCACTGTAGTTCGCGAACGTCAGCATCATGGCCTCCAGCCCATAGGCCTGATGGCATAGTGGTGCGCCGAACGTTACGGTATGGGTCAGGACAATCCGGCAGCCGTCCCGGCCTGAAGGGTGCAGAGCATAATGCTCATGCGAGCGTGCGACCCGCCCGAACAGCGGCTTGGCCTCGCAGGTATATCCGTATTCCCGCTCGGGCGCCTCATGGGTCACAGTCAGCGTGAACACCGCATCGGGCAGTTCCGAGACAATAAGCGCGAATTGTCGCGGCTGCGAACCTGTCGGTTCGAGCCGGCCACCGAGCTGCCGCTTGGCATGGCGTGGATCGCTGAGGTCAAGCAGCGGATAGACTTCGCCCACGGGGCGACCGATCGCAATCTGCATCACGAATTCGTGGGGTCCGGCCGGGACCATCACCTTTTTCGCCGTTGCAACCATGCGGATCTCTTCCTGCTGCGCCCCGAGCCTTTACAAGTGAATTGATAAAGATCGGATGGAAGCGCCAACGGCACCGCCACGTAACCTCATCCCACCTGCCAAACCGCCAGCCGCACCGTATTCCCCACCTTGCCGCCATCCGCGACATAGATCGAACGCGCCACCCACGCGTAGTCCGCATGACCGCTGTCCAGCCGGATCGCGGTGCGCATGTAGTATTCCGATGGCGACACCACTTCCCCCGCCACGATCCGCGCCGCGACCTCTGCCGAAGCATGCCGGATACCCTGGCTCACCACTTCGATCACCGCGCCGTCGCTCGTTTCAATCGCATAGCGCGCATCTAATTGCGCCACCCCGCCCGCCTGAACCGTCTGCCAGTCCGCGCCCACCCCGAGAATACGCCCGTTTATCCTCGCGCCGCTCGCCGTCCCGCCGACAATCGGAATGATCCTCCGCGTGCCCGAAAGCGCCGCACCCATTTCGTGCGGGGGCGAAAGCTCGACCACCAGATCGCAGACATGTTCCAGCGCAATCGTCATGCCGCCACCCTCGCGCCAGCAGGCAAGGTCGGCGGCGCAGCATTCAACTGCTCTTTCGCGAAACCCGCCGCCTTCTGGTAGGCCAGCATGAACGCCGCGCGTTCCTCCGCCGGGATCACCGCGTCGATATCGTCGAACTGCCCGCCGCAGCGCTCGTCCACCATATTTAGCAGGCCGAACGGACCCGCCCCCCGGTTGCGCATCGCCACCGCACCGATGGGGGCGCAAAGCTCGGCATCGAACGCGGCAAGGCTCGCCGCGCTCACCCCCTGCTGCGTCGTGATCCGCCCCAGCACGCGCGCATCGATGATCGCCTGTGACGCGCCGTTGGAGCCCGTTGGATACATCGGATGCGCCGCATCACCGATCAGCAGAACTGGCCCGTCCACCCATGTCGGAAGCGGATCACGGTCGATCATCGGGTTCTCGTAGACCGCGTCCGATCCCGCCAGCAGTGCCGGCAGATCCAGCCAATCGTAGACGAAGCCCTCAAACTCGTGGGCAAATTCGGACAGTTTCACCGGCCGGAACCACCCCGATTGCGTCCAGTCATGGCTCGCATCGAAGGTCTGCTCGGCAATCCAATTGATGTCTGCAAGGCCCTGCGTATCCGGATGCGAAATCGGATAAAGCACCACGCGGTGCCGGCTCGTCCCCAGCCCCACGAACGAGGAGCCGCTGCGGATTGGCACGCCCCGCGCGGTGCCGCGCCACATGATCGTGCCGCCCCAATGGATTGGTGGCTGATCGGGGTGCATCTGCGCGCGGATCGCCGAATGAATGCCATCCGCACCAATCAGCAGCTTGCCGCCCAGTTCCTCGTTGGTGCCATCCGCCCGCTCGACCAGCGCCGTCACGCTGCCATCGGCCTCCTTGCGATAGCCCGAAACCCGGCACCCCAGCCGCACCGCGTCCGGCCCTAACCGATCCAGCACTGTGCGATACAGCAGCATATGAAACTGCCCGCGATGTACGGCATACTGGTGCCACCGATAGCCCGCCAGCTTCCCGCGCGGCTCGGCATAGATATCCTTACCGTTAAGCCCCACCAGCGCCCACTCACGCGCCGGTATGCCGACCGCGTCCAGTTCGGTCTCGCCTAAGCCGAGATCCTCAAGTTCGCGCACCGCATTGGGCTGAAGGTTGATCCCCACGCCCAGCGGCTTCAGCTCGCGCACGCTTTCGAGCACAGTGCAGCGCACGCCGATCTGGTGCAGCGTCAGCGCCAGCACGAGGCCGCCAATGCCGCCACCCGCAATCAAGACCTGGTTCTGCGGCATCGATCTTCCCGAATGTTACAAGTTTCCCTGCCGCTACAGGCGGATTAGGCGCCTTGCAACGCCTCTCACTTATCTGCGCTATATACCGGCACCGTCTCGGCCAGCGG
Organism: Sphingomonadaceae bacterium; assembly: GCA_947442095.1. Classification (GTDB taxonomy): domain Bacteria; phylum Pseudomonadota; class Alphaproteobacteria; order Sphingomonadales; family Sphingomonadaceae; genus Novosphingobium. The sequence continues at coordinate 960 of CANEVG010000021.1, read as the reverse complement.
ATCAAGCCGCACATTGAGCGCCACGCCCGCGGCCAGCGCCAGCAGCGCCCCTGCCGCGATGCGCGCCGTCTTTACCCGCAGCCCCGGCCAAAGCGGCAAGACCGCAAGGTTCCCCACCGCCAATGGCAGCACCGCCGCCACCGGCAAGCCCGGCCCCACGCCCTGCATCACCTGATGGCCCAGCGCGATCATGTATCCGACCACCAGCGCCGCCGCGATCAGCCCCGCGATTGGGGCCATACCATCTTCGGCGTGGGCCCCTGCCATTGCACCCGCCACAAGCAGCAGCGGCAGCACGACGACAAAAGCTGCTGTCGGCGCGAGCGCCTGCGCTGCCGCGCCCAGCGCCAGTAGCGGTAGTGCTGCACCCACCGCGCCCGCCGGCGCCGGCTTCCACGGCCCCATCACGAGCAGAAACGCTGCGAGCCCGCCCGCCAGCGCCATCACTTCAAGCCGGGGTATCGCCGCCAGCCGGTCGTAGTAGTTCGGCTCGCCAGGTGCGAGCGAGAGCCAGTTGAACCCAAACAGCACCGCCCCGGCCAGCATGAACAGCGCCAGCATCCGCCCTGCACCGATCAGGCCATCGCGCCAGCCGCCGCCTCGCCGCGCCGCTAGGCCAAGACCCGCAACGGCAAGCGCCAGCATCACCCACCCCGCCCACGCCGGATAGGTCACCAGCGCAAACCCGAAGGCATCGAAGAACACCACGTCCGCCGCCTTGCCCGGCAGTGGGTCAGCGCGCAACAAATCGCGTGTCAGATCGAGCACCTGCGCGCCCATATCCTGCAAGGCACCCTGATCGAGCGCGTCTGGCGTCGCCCCGGGCGAATGATAGAGATGCGGGCGCCCGATAAAGGCGAAGTTGTAGGCCGTGTACAGCCCTGGCAGCGCCTCGGTCAGATCGGTGTCGTTGGGCAGCACCCTGTAGATGAACACTGCGAGCGAAGACCCGCCGGGCCG
>CANEVG010000020.1 GCA_947442095.1 Sphingomonadaceae bacterium | reverse complement strand
GTCCACGGCCCCACCCCGATCCGCGACGATTGCGGCGCGCAGCCGACCGAATCCGAGGAAGTGATCTCGACCGCGATGGGCGGCGACTGGGAATTCCGCGGCAAGCGCGCGGCGGGCGGTCAGGGCGCGGCGTTCTACGTATCCGCGCTCGAGACCAAGTGAACTGCCTTCGCGCGGCTTGTCCGCGCGGCGGTCCCTGCTAGTTTCGGCGGATGGCAGAGCCCACCATCTCGGCGCAGTTCCTGCGGCATGTGGCCAATTGCGTGGAGCTGACGGGCCATTCGGCGGCCGGGCTGCTGGCGCAAATTGCGGTGACGCGCGAAATGCTGGAGGACCCGGATGGGCTCATCCCGCTGGCGCACTTCGTCTCGTTCTTCGAGGATGCGGCAGCGCTCGTGCGCAATCCGCATTTCGGTCTGCATGTCGGCCGCCTCGCCGGGTCAGACAGCATTGGCCCCTTGAGCTTTCTGTTTCTGAGCGCGCCGGATCTCAGAACCGCCTTCGCCAGCTTCGCGCGCTATCTCTCGACCTTCCAGCATGCCACCCGTCATCAGTTCACCGATCAGGGAACCCGCGCGACGTTTGCCTATGGGCTCGTCGACCAATCGCTCACCCGGCGGCGGCAAGATGCGGAGTATTCCATCGGCGCGATGGTCAGTCTGGCGCGGCAGTATGCCGGCGGCGACATCGAGATCGGCGAAGTGCGCTTCGAACATGAACGCGTGGGCGACTATGCCCGCTACCGCGACTATTTCGGCTGCGACGTGTTTTTCGAGCAGGATTGCAACGCGCTGACCATCGCGGGGCGCTATCTCTCGCAGCGCGGCCGGGTGTTCAGCCCGAGCCTGCACCCGATCCTCGAAGAGCACTTGCGCCGACTGGAGGGCCGCGGTTCCGACCAGACCTTTGCCGGGCAGATCAAGGCGCTGATTGCCGCCGCGCCGCTCGATGCGCTGCCAAGACTTGCGGAAGCCGCCCGGCGGCTGGAAGTTTCAGTGCCCACCCTCAACCGCCGCTTGCACAGCGAAGGCACCGGCTGGCGCGCGCTGCTCGATGAACACCGTATGGTGGCGGCCGCGCGCCTGCTGCGCACCAGCCGCCGCAACGTGAGCGCCATCGCCCTGGACGTGGGCTTTGCCGAAAGCGCGAGCTTTACCCGCGCCTTCACCCGCCACTTCGGTGTCTCTCCCGGTCGGTATCGCAAACGCGAGACCGGCGAGCCTTAGCTTGCCGGAGCCAGCCGCCGCATCAGGCCGGTCAGGCGCTCCATCGCCTCGGCCAGCAGATCATCCGGCATGGTCAGCGCAGGCAGGAAGCGCACGACATTGCCGCGCATGCCGCAACTCAGCAGCAGCAGCCCTTCCTTCGCGCCTTCCTGCACGATCTCGCGGGTCAGTTCCGGGTTCGGCCGATCCCGATCGCCAGCATGGACGAGCTCCATCGCGATCATCGCGCCGGGTCCGCGCACATCGCCGATCACGCGCATGCCGCCCTGCTGCAGCGCGCGCAGAGTGCCCTTGATCGTGTTGCCGATGGTCACCGCGCGCTCGCAAAGCCCATCCTCCTCGATGATCTTCAGCACTTCGAGCCCGGCCACGCAGCCCAGCGGCGAACCGCCATATGTGCCGCCGAGCCCGCCCGGCCCCGGCGCGTCCATCAGGTCCGCTCGGCCCATCACGCCCGAGATCGGGAAACCGCCCGCCATGGCCTTGGCGATGGTCATGATGTCCGGGGTCACGCCGGTCGCCTCGCGCACCCAGTCCATCGCGAAGAGTCGGCCCGTGCGCGCGAAGCCCGATTGCACTTCGTCGGCGATCAGCAGAATGCCGTGCCGGTCGCAGATGTCGCGCAGCGCGCGGAAGAAGGCGTAGCTTGCGGTGTAGAACCCGCCCTCGCCCAGCACCGGTTCCATCACGATGGCCGCGACGGCACCGGGCTCGATGGTCGAAGCAAACAGCGCCTCCAGGGCAGCGACCGCCTCCTTCTCGTCAAACCCGTGATAGGGGATGGGAAAGCGTGTGTGGAACACATCGCCCGGCAGCGGGCCGAACCCGGCCTTGTAGGGGAGCACCTTGCCGGTCATCGCCAGCGTGAGCAGCGTGCGGCCATGGTAGCCGCCCTGGAACGTCACGATGCCGCGCCGCCCAGTGGCCATGCGCGCGATCTTCACCGCGTTTTCCAGCGCTTCGGCCCCGGTAGTCAGGAAGATGGTCTTGACCGGACCCTCGATCGGGGCGGCGGCATTGAGTTGCTCGGCGAGCGCGATGTAGCTCTCGTAAGGCGTCACCTGGAACGAGCAGTGCGAGAACAGATCGAGCTGGCGCTTGACCGCATCGACGATGCGCGGATCGGAATGGCCGGTGTTGCACACTGCGATCCCGGTCGCGAAATCGATATAGCGCGTGCCTTCCGCATCGAATGCCTCCGCATTCGCGCCGCGCTCGAAAAAGCGCGCGTGGATCGAGCTTACGCCGCGCGGCACTGCGGCGTCGCGCCGCGCCGTGAGTTCCTGATTGCTGGTCATCGGCCAATTCCTCCCATGAGGCAGTATTTGAGTTCGAGATATTCATCGAGGCCGTGGCGCGAACCTTCGCGCCCGAGGCCAGATTGCTTGATGCCGCCAAACGGCGCGACTTCGGTGGAGAGGATGCCGTCGTTGACGCCGACCATTCCGTATTCGAGCGCTTCCATCACCCGCCATACGCGGCCCAGATCGCGCGCATAGAAATAGGCGGCGAGGCCATAGGGCGTGTCGTTGGCGATACGCACCGCCTCGTCCTCGTTCGTGAAGCGGATCACTGGCACGACGGGACCGAAGATTTCGGAGGTGGCGATGGCCATGTCTGGCTGCACGCCCGTCAGCACGGTCGGCTCGTAGAACGTCGCGCCGGCATTCGAGCGGTTGCCGCCCATTGCGGCCTTGGCACCGTGGGCCAAAGCATCCTCGACAAGGCTCGCCACCTTGTCGACCCCCGCGCGGTTGATCAGCGGGCCGATGGTGGTGCCGGGGGCCGCGCCATCACCCACGACGAGCGCCGCAACCTTGGCGCGCACGCGCTCGACAAAGGCGTCATAGACCCCGTCCTGCACGAGAATGCGGTTGGCGCAGACGCAGGTCTGGCCAGCGTTACGGAACTTGGAGGCCATCAAGCCGTCCGCCGCCGCATCGAGATCGGCATCGTCGAACACGATGAAGGGCGCGTTTCCGCCAAGCTCGAGGCTGAGCCGGGTGACGTTTTCAGACGCCTGCGCCATCAGGATCTTGCCGACGCGGGTCGAGCCGGTGAAGCTCAGCTTACGGACCTTGGGGTGGCTGCAGAACAGGCTGCCCACCGCTGCCGGATCGTTTGACGGAACGACGCGGAACACATCGCGCGGCACACCGGCCTCATGCGCCAGGGTTTCGAGCGCGAGCGCGGAAAGCGGCGTCGCTTCGGCGGGCTTGACTACGATTGCGCAGCCAGCCGCAAGCGCGGGGGCAACCTTGCGGGTGATCATCGCGATGGGGAAGTTCCATGGCGTGATCGCGGCGCATGTGCCCACAGGCTGCTTGATCGTCAGAACGCGCTTGCCTGCTGCGAAAGTCGGGACCGTCTCGCCGTAAGCGCGTTTGCCCTCTTCGGCGAACCATTCGATGAATGACGCGCCATAAGCGACCTCTCCGCGCGCTTCAGCCAACGGTTTGCCGCATTCGGCGGTCACGAGTGCGGCAAGCTCTTCCTGCCGCTCCATGATCAGCGCGAACCAGCGGCGCAGCACCGCGGCGCGCGCCTTGGCGGTTTCAGCAGCCCAGGCCGGGCGCGCGGCATCGGCTGCGTCGATCAGAGCAGCGATCTCGGCGGGGGCAAACTCACGCACCTCGGCGATTTGCTGCTCGGTCGCCGGGTTCAGGACGGCAAGTCCAGTGCCGGAGGGCACGGTTTCAAACACAGATTGGTCCTTCAGAAAGGGGACTTTAGGAAACGCGCAGCGCGGTGAGCGCCTGATGCTTGCGGATCGGTACCAGCAGCAGTGCATAGCTGACAAGGAAGAGCGCGATGCACAGCATTTCGGCGGAGCGATAACCCGAACCATCGAGCAATTGCCCGGCAATCAGCGGCCCGCCGCCCAGCCCGATCATCTGCATCATGATCGCAAACGACATCATCCGCCCGCTCTCGTCAAAATCGCAGACGCGGCCAAGAATGAACGGCAGCACGAAGTTCCACAGCACGTTGAACCCGCAAACCCCGGCCACGAACAGCGTGAGGCTGGGCTGGCCCATCAGCAGCACGATGCTGGCCGCGCCTGCCAATATGCCAAACGCTATCGCTCCGTTGCGGCTGACGCGGCCTGCGAGGAACACGGATGCAAGCGCACCGCCGACCGCGAGGATCTGCGAGAGAAACAGTGCGTTGGCGACGGCCTGCTCTTCCAGGCCCGCGCCAATGCCGACAAGGAACAGCACGGCCCAGGCGATACCCTGAGCCACGTTATAGGCGAGCACACCTGCAAGCGCGACGATCAGCAGCGCGGTGGGCAGCTGGCGCGCTTCGGGATTGACCATTTGCTCCGCCGAAAAGGCGTGCGGCAGGAACGGCAGCGTGCCAAGCGCGAGCAGGGTCAGCACCGCAAACCCCGCAAACATCGCATCAAGGCCATAGACGTTGAGGAACTCGGGCAGATACCACAGCCCGAACGCGCCATAGGTGAGGAGCAGCGTGAGATAGAGCGCCAGATTGCGCTCGGCGCGCAGCGTCACACCGACAAAGGTGAAGCTGATCGAGGTGATCGTGCCCTCCCCCAATCCGGCGATGAAGCGGAACACCTCGAATGGCCCGCCTTGCGCCGCGCCGATCGAGGCGAAGTTGCCCGCCGCGCCTATGACGAGCCCGCCCGCAACAATCCAGCGCCAGTTGATCCGCGTGCCCCACAGCGCGATGAAAATGGTCGCGAGCGCGACGCCGAGCATCTCCACCCCCGCGAGATTGACCGCCGCCGCCTCGCTCACGCCAAGCTGCGTAACATAGCCCTGCACAATGCCGGGCTGGATGATGAACGAGAGCACGCCAATGGTACCGAGGATGACAGCGCAAAGGATCGCGGGCCAGCCGTTGACGTCAACTTCGCGGCGTGCAGCAGTGGCCATCGGCAATGGAACTCCTCAGGATCGGTCAGCGACCTCGCACGGCACCGGTTCGCTCGCTTGGCAGGATCGGACATTCCTGCCGCGGCGTCCACGAGATTGTTCTGCGCGATCCGGTCACTTTTTGATAGATTGGATCAATATCGGCGGAGGCCGAATCGCATAGCTTTCCCGCAACGACAAAAGGGGAAACATAATGGCGCCAGCGACCGTGCGAGCCGAAGCCATGCAGGGCTGGGAGAGCTATCTGCCGGATAGCGAACTGCCCTGCCCAAACCCTTGCGCTGCAGCATCGCAGGCGATGCCGGAATCTATGCCCTTGGCAGAATTCGTGCGTTTCTCGGAACAGGTCGTCGCGCGCACCCGCGATGTCACAATCCCTTGGCTGGCCGGCGGCACCTATGATCTCGCCGCGCTTGGCCCCTTGGGCAATGCGATCAACGCGGCCGGCAAAGTCGGATCGGCGCTGCGGCGCCTAGTCGATTACTTTTCGCTGCTCCAGGATTGCACCGATATCCGGCTTGGCCTCGAGGATGACATGGCCTCGGTCAGCTATCGCATTCTCGATCCCGATATCTGGCCGCGCCATAATGATGCGATGTTCACGCTGGGTATTGTGGGCCAGATCCTGAAGCGCGGCATTGTGGGGCATCCAGGCGGCGGCTGGGACAAGATCGAGTTTGCGTTCGAGGCCGACGCCCATGAGATGCGCGGCGATATCGGCAAAGTCGTGCGCGCGCCCTGCACCTTCGGCGCTGACAGCAACCAGATCCGCTTCCCCGCCGCGATGCTCGATCTCGCCCTGCCCGCCCCTGCACTTCCGGGCGCTGGCGATGTGCGCTTGCTCAGCCGTTCGATTGTCGAGAAGCGCCGCAAGACCCCGCTGGTCGACCGGCTAAGCCAGATGGTGCTGCGCGATCTCAACACGTGCGGCATCGAGCAGGAACGCTTTGCACGCGAGATCGGCATGTCGAGCCGGACGATGCGCCGCAAGCTGACCGAGCAGGGCTCCTCGTTCCAGCAAGTGCTCGATGAATGCCGGATGCGGCAGGCGGTGTTCGAATTTCGCGTTCGACCGGATTTGTCGATCGCGCAGATCGCGCTAAGGCTGGGCTATGCCGAGCACAGCAACTTCACTCGCGCCTTTCACCGCTGGAGCGGAGTGTCCCCGCAGGCCTACCGTGCCAAACTCGCCGCGACGGCGCACTGACATTCAGGATTTGCCATGACCCGACTGCTGCTGATGGAAGGCAACACCGCCGAAAAGTGCGCGCGCGCGCATGAACTGGGCGTGCGCACCTCGAGCGAGATCTACATCGAGGCGATTGCCGCGCATTATCCCGAGATCGCGCTCGACGTGATCCACGGGGCCGATGCAGGTGCATTAATCCCCGAAGGGCGCACCTGGGGGGATTACGCCGGGTTTGTCGTGACGGGCTCGGCGCTTCATGCCTATGACGCGAACTTCGAAGTCACCAACCAGATCGCGCTTCTGAACGAGGCGGCGGAGGCAGGCCTTCCGATCTTCGGCTCATGCTGGGGTCTGCAGATTGCCGCGATGGCCGCGGGCGGCGAAGTGGCGTTCAATCCCAAGGGCCGCGAAGTGGGCTTTGCGCGCAAGATCCTGCTCAACGAAGCGGGCGCCAAGCATCCGATGTTCAAGGGCAAGGCCCCGGTCTTCGATGCGCCTTGCATCCACTACGATGAAGTGATCCGTCTACCCGAAAGCGCCACCCTGCTCGCCTCCAACGCCCACAGCGAAATCCAGGCGGCGGTAATCCCGCTGGGCCGGAGCGAAGTCTGGGCAGTGCAGTATCACCCCGAATTCGATCTGCAGCAGCTCGTGCAGCTTTATACGCTCTACGCTGAAGACATGGTCACACAGGGGTTCTTTGCCGATATGGCCGAGCTGGTGGCCTACCGCGACAGGCTCACCGCGCTGGCGGCCAACCCGGCTGATGCAGGGCTGGCTTGGCAGCTTGGTGTGGACGATGACGTGCTCGATGACCGCACGCGCCGGGCGGAAATTCTGGCGTGGATCGAGGCGAAGGTGCTGGTCGGCCGATAAGCCTCTTCCGCCCCGTTCGTGTCGAGCGAAGTCGAGACACCGTGCGAGGCGTCAGGTGTCTCGACCTCGCTCGGCACGAACGGAATCGGTGGGCTTACATATCAAACCAAACATGCACCTGGCTCGTCCCGGTCGCGTTCTCGTAGTCTGAAAACTGCCGCCCCTTGGCCTTCCAGTCATGTCCGCCGCAAGCCGCGGCCATCATCAGGTAGTGCCCGAAGCGCGCCTCGGGCGCATGGCGCAAGTAATCCGGCATGGAGTCGATAACTGCCGCGTGATTGCCTTCCGCAAACCAGCGCAGCCGTTCGAGGTCCGCCTCGCGCGCTTCGGGGCTGGAAATGTGGATCGGGTCCGAAGCCTCGTGCTGTGCGATCTGGTCGAACGACCAGAACCGGTGGCTCATCGATCCGCTGGCGATCAGTACCACGCGCTTGTCGGATTCCCGGATCGCCTGCCCGATCCCTGCACCCACACCGAGGAAGTTGTGCGGCTCGCCCGAATAAGCGTGGCTCACCGAAATCCACTGCTCTTCGCCTTGCAGGAAGGTGGAGAGGTTCACCGTGGGGTAGTGCATCGGCAAATAGGGATCATCGTTCGCCGTGGTACGCACGCCGTGCTCGCTTGCGCGCAAGGCCATGGCATGGGCAAGCTCCGGGCAGCCGGGAATGTCATATGGGATCTGCTTCATCCCGCGCGGCAATTCATCTGACGTGAACAGCCCCGTCCGGCGCGCATGGGCGGCGATGCAAAATTCCACGATCGTGAACCAGTGCGTATCGAACAGCACGATCACATCGGGCTTCAGCACATCCAGAACTTCGCGTTTCAGCCGGTGGAGCCCGGGCACCAGGCTGATCTCCTTGCCCTCGTTGAGTTCGTAGCGGTCCGCCTCGGACATCATGATGGTCGGCGCGTGGGCGACCAGACCGGCTCCGATGATTTCGCCCATGAGGCTGCTCCTTGCGTGCTTGAGAGGGATTGCTGATCGCTGCATTAGAACCACAAAGGCCCGATCAGAAGGCCCCCTTCCCACTCTGTCCGGTTCTGCCAAGTCCCGTTGGCCGCCAAGCGACTAGCACGACAATCGAACAGGAGCCTTCCATGTCCTATGCCTTTTCGCGCCAGACCGACCCCCACGTCGATCTCTCCTCGCTCGATGCCTTCAACGAGGGTGCGCCCTTCGCGACCTTCGACCGCATGCGGCGCGAGGACCCGATGGCGTGGTCTGACATGGCGAGCGGCGAGACCGGCTTCTGGTCGGTCACGCGCCATGCCGATCTGCTGGAGCTGAACCGGCAGGCCGACCTGCTGTCCTCCGCGCGCGGCATCCGCATGGAGGATCAAAGCCCCGAGGAAGTGGAGGCACGCAAGACCTTTCAGGAAACCGACGCGCCGCACCACCGGGGCTTTCGCGCGCTGGTGTCCAAGGCCTTCTCCAAAAGCACGGTAGCCCAGTTCGAGGATCAGATCCGCAAGATCGTGACCGAACTGCTTGATGTCGCGCTGGCAGAAGGCGAGTTCGACGCTGTGGACCGCATCGCGCGCCGCCTGCCGATGCAGATGCTGGCGCAGATCATGGGCGTGCCGCAGGAAGACGGGCCGTGGCTGGTGGAAAAGGGCGATGCGCTGATTTCCAACGCCGATCCGGACTACACCAATTTCGTGGTCGATCAGCTGGATAGCGATGCCTACCGCATGCTGCCGTTCCGTTCGCCCGCGGCGGTTGATCTGTTCGATTATGCCAACGGCCTGCTCGACCGGATGGACGCGGGCGAACAGATCGGCGTGCTCAACTTGTGCCGCGAGCCCACCAGCAGCGGCGCACAGATGTCGCGCGACGAGTTCCGCAATTTCTTCTGCCTGCTGGTGGCGGCCGGCAACGACACGACGCGCTATTCGATCTCGGCCACGATCCATGCGCTGGCGAATGATCCGGCGCTGCTCGGCCAGCTACAGCGCGGCGAAATTGCAAGCTGGGAAGCGGCGGCGGACGAGATGATCCGCTATGCATCCCCCACCACCCATTTCCGCCGCACCGCCATGCGTGATTTCACTTTTCATGACCGGCAGGTGCGCGAAGGCGACAAAGTGCTGCTTTGGTTTCTCTCTGGCAACCGCGACGAGACCGCGATCGCCGATCCCTACCGCATCGATCTCATGCGCCAGCGCAATCCGTTCCTCGCGTTCGGACAGGGAGGCCCGCATATCTGCCTGGGTATGTGGCTAGCGAAGCTCGAAGTCGCTATCGTCTTGCAGGAACTGGCGAAGCGGCTGACCGGGATCGAACAAGTGGCTGATCACGCATACCTGCGCAGCAACTTCATTCACGGCATAAAGCATCTGCCAGTGCGCGTGCGCGCGCGCTGAAGGGGAGAGAAATGAACCGCATGTCCAAGATCGAACCGCAGCAGGTGCGCGCCGAAAGCTTTGAAAGGTGCCGCATTCTTTTCGCCGACCAGCTCAATCTAGCGCGCGGAAAATATGTGCCGATGAGCGAGGCGCATAAGGGCCACGCGCGGATGTGCGTGGGCACATATGCCGTGACGTATGACCGGCAGCTTGTGGCCGCGCCGGGCGGCGGACTGCTGACCGGTCTGCCGGACATGGAACTGACGTTCGATCCCGCAGCCTTGCGCCCTTCGTGGGAGACCAACACGCAGATCGCGCTCGGAAACTTGCGCTTTCAGGGTGAACCCTTCGCGCTGTGCGGCCGCAGCGCGCTTGCCCGCGCGATCGAGGCATGGCGCGCGCGCGGGCTCGATCCGATGATCGGCATCGAGCTGGAAGCCTATATCTTCCAGCGCGGCCCGGACGGCGAATGGGTGCCCTATGAAACGCCCGGCGCGTTCGTTTATGGCACAGGGCCATTTGCCGATCCGGCGGGGCTGATCGAGGATATCTGGGCGACAGCTGCGGCCTGCGGCATTCCCATCGAGTCCATCAACGCCGAATACGATGCCCCGCAGTTCGAGCTGACCTTGCGCTTTGCCGACGCGATGAAGGCGGCGGACGATGCGTTCCTTTTCCGCCAGATGGCGCGCGAGGTCCTCTATAAGCGCGGCTACCTGCTGTCGTTCCTGCCCAAGCCCTTTGCCGAGAAGGCAGGCAGCGGGCTGCATTTCAACCTGAGCTTCACCAAGGCCGACGGCGCCAACGCCTTTGCCGATGATGTGGCGAGCGACACGCTTTCGGACACCATGAAAGGCTGCATCGCTGGAATGCTGCAGCACCATGAGGCGCTCTCGGCCATCATGGCCCCCACAGTAAACAGCTATGCCCGCCTCCAGCCCGCCAGCCTTTCTGGATATTGGGCCAACTGGGGCATCGACCATCGCAGCGTGACCGTGCGCGTCTCGGCCGAAACCGGCTCTGCCGCTCGTATCGAACACCGGCTCGCCGATTGCGCCGCCAGCCCTTATTTCGCGATGGCTGCGCTGCTGCAGGCCGCGCTGCTTGGGCTGGAAAACGAGTATCCGCTTCCGCCACAGGAGTTGAACGACGGGCTGGAGACGATCAACACCGACCGCCACACGCCGTACGATCTGACAGCAGCGCTCGACGCGCTGGAGGCGGATACCGTGCTCGGCGCAGCCGTCGGGCAGGAACTGATCGACAACTTCATCGCGATCAAGCGCGAGGAAATTCGGATCGTTTCGGAAAAGAGCGAAGACGAACAGCTCGCCTATTACCTGCACTACATCTGAGAGAAACCCGAGGGACACCATGCGCGACCGCATCGATATCGACGGCGTATCCGTCTCGCCGGATCATTTCATTGGCGGCCAGCGCGTCACCTCGCCCGACACGTTCGAAGTGCGCTGCCCGTTCGATTGGGACCGCAAGCTGGCCGATATGGCACGCGGCGATGCTGCAACCGCTGCGCTTGCTGCAGAGGCGGCGACTGCAGCATTTCCAGCGTGGGCGGCACTTCCGCCTGCGGAGCGCGGGGCCTATCTGCACCGGCTCGCCGATCTGATCGAGGCCAATGTCGAAAGGCTGGCGACGATCGAATGCCTCGACATGGGCATGCTGCTCGAAAGCCTTCGCCTGCGCGTGATTCTGCGCGGTGCGGCCAATTTCCGGAACTACGCGGACCTTGCAAGCGAACATCAGGAACGCGTCTGGTCCTCACGCGGCACCGCCAACCGGGTGATCCGCATGCCGGCAGGGCCTTCGCTGATCATTACGCCGTGGAACGCGCCGTTCATGCTTTCGACGTGGAAGTGCGCACCCGCGCTCGCGGCGGGCAACACGGTGATCCTGAAACCCGCCGACTGGTCACCGCTTTCCGCCTCGCTGCTGGGTGATCTAATCGCCGAAGCAGGCTTCCCGGCAGGCGTCTTCAACGTGGTGCAGGGCCTCGGGGCCGAACTGGGCAATGCGCTCACCTCCGATCCCCGCATCAAGCGTATCAGCTTTACCGGCAGCGTGCCCACCGCGCGCGTGATCGGCAAGGCGGCGGCGGAAAACATCGTGCCCTTCACGGCGGAGCTAGGCGGCAAATCCGCGCTGCTGGTGTTCGCGGACGCCGATATCGACGCGGCGGCAAAGAAGGCCGCAGGGCAGTATGACGACAGCGGCCAGGTCTGCATGGCGGGCACCCGGATCATCGTGGAGGAAAGCGTAAAGGACGCCTTCCTCGCCAAGTTCCATGCCTATGTCGACGCGCATGTCATGGGTGACAGCCGTAATCCCGCGACGACCATGTCCGCGCTGATCCACCCCGTGCATGCAGACCGCGTCCTCGGCTTCATCGACCGAGCGCGGTCGGCGGGCGACACCATTGTCCGCGGCGGCAAGCGCTGGAAAGAGGGCGCGAACTGGATCGAGCCGACCTTGATCGTGCCCAAGGACAATGGCAGCGAGGTCGTGCAGCAAGAGGTCTTCGGCCCCGTCCTGACCTTCCAGACCTTCCGGGATGAGGCCGAAGGCGTAGCGCTTGCGAACTCGACCGCTTACGGTCTTTCCGCCATTGTATATACCGGCAGCGCCAAACGTGCCGAACGCGTCGGCCGGGCGGTGCGCGGCGGCACGGTATGGGTCAACACATTCCTCGTGCGCGATCTCACCGCCCCCTTCGGCGGGATCGGCATATCGGGTATCGGACGCGAGGGCGGGGATTATGCGCTCGAATTCCATTCCGATCTCAAGACGCTGCAGATCCTTGAGGGAAGCGTAGCCTAAGCCGTGGCGACTGGCGCAGCCGAGCCAACAAAGCTGCGCACGATATCGATGAACGAGCGAATGCCGATCGCCTCCACCGCCGGCAGCCGTGCGGCATAGGGCCTGCGGTAACCGGCAAAGATGGTCAGTCCCTCCATCGAGGACGAAATGAACAGCGCCAGATCGAACCGGTCTGCCTCACAAAGATCGGGGCGCAATTCCGCAATGATCTCGACCAGCGGCGCCCGCGCGCGGTCGTAAAGCTCATGGACCCGCTCGTAGACAAATGCATCGTGGTTCGCGAGCGCCCAGAGTTCGGGAAACAGGCGCGTGGTCTTCTTGCTGGCAATATCATCGATGATCAGGCCGCAGAGCCGCGCCATCCGCTCTTCCGGCGGCACCCCCGGCGCATGGACGATGGCGGCAAACTCCACCTCATAGCTGCTGATCACCGCACCCAGCAGTTCGCGCACAAGATCCTCGCGCGTGGGATAGTGGTAGGTCAGATTGCCGAGGCGCATGCCGCAGGCGGTGGCGACGCGCCGCATCGACATGGCGCGGTAGCCTTCTTCGATCAGGATATGCAGCGCCTGGCGCAGGATCAGCTCGCGCGTTTCGGAGCCCTTGGCATAGCCGCCCTCGCGCTGGGGCAGCAGCAGGTCGGTTATCAGTTTTGGTCCCTGATCCATCGGTTGTCCCGCCCATTTCAACTGCCGGTCGTCCCGTACCTACCGATCCGCAAGAATATGTCCAACGTCCGATTTAGGACAGTTGACAATTTTGTGCTCCCTGGGCCATCGTGAGACACACAAGCAGGATGTAGCCTGCGCCCGCCAAGGGGGATTTTGATGCGGACTACCATGCGCGCGCTTCCATCAGCGCTGACCGGTGCCTTTGCCTTGGGCATCGCGCTCGCCGCGCCGGCGCAGGCGGAGAACCGGACCTTTCCCAAGCCGCTGGCCGAAGAACCGCTGCCCAGCGTTGCCAAGCTGCCCGCCGAATGGCCGGCCAGCGTGGTCACGGTCCATGATTTCCACTTCAACGCGATTGTCGATGGCCGCGTGGCTGTGGTGGACACGGCGAACACGGTGCAGCCGCTCAAGGGCCTGGTCCGCGCGGCGCAGTTCGCCAATTTCCTGATCGCGAAGGACAAGGGCGAGCTCTACACCGCCGAGACGTTCTATTCGCGCCTGACGCGCGGCGAGCGTACCGACGTGATCACCATCTGGGACATGGCAACGCTCCAGCCCAAGGGTGAGATTGTACTGCCAGGCGGCAAGCGCCAGCAGTCGGTTACCTATCCGCACTTGTTCCAACTGACAAATGGCGGTGCATGGGCGCTGGTCGCGAACTTCACCCCGGCCCAGTCGGTCAGCGTGGTCGATCTGGTGAACCGCAAGGTGCTGGGCGAAATCGACCTGCCCGGTTGCGCGCAAATCTATCCCACCGGGACACGCGGCTTTACCAGCCTGTGCGCCGATGGTTCGCTGTTCAGCGTCGCGCTGGATGCAAGCGGCGCGGTGGCCTCGTCGAAGTCGTTGCAGAGGGTCCACGATATCGACCAGCAGGCGCTGTTCGGCACGCCCGCGCTGGTCGGCACGACGGCGTGGTTCGTGAGCTTCCATGGCATGATTCAAGGCTTTGACCTGTCGGGCACGGTGGCCAAGCCCCTCCCCGGCATGTTCAGCGTCGGCACAGCAGAGGGCGGCACGCCCGAATGGCGGCCGGGCGGCTGGCAAGTCATCAACGCCGACGCCGCGGGCAAGCTCTATGTGCTGATGAGCCCGAACGGCAAGGAAGGCAGCCATAAGGATGGCGGCAGCGAAGTGTGGGTCGTCGATCCGGTGAAGAAGGCCCGCACCCTGCGCATTGCACTGAAAGGTCAGAGCGTTGCACTTGCCGTGACCAAGGAGCCGGTCCCGCACCTCGTGGTCGCGCAGGCCGGAGGCGCGATCGATATTTATGACGCTGCGACCGGGGCTTTCGTGCGCACTTTGGGCGCGACCGTGGCCGCCAACCCGATCCTGATTCAGGTGCCTTGATGGCGGCCGTGATCCTCTTCTGCGCAGCGCTGCTGGCATCCTCCGCGCTGCACAAGGCCACCGCGCGTGATCGGCTGGCGGCGGCCGCAGCCAAGCTTGCGGGCACTGGCGCGCTGGGCGGTCAATTGCTGCTGATCGTGGCGGGCACGGCCGAAATCGTCGCGGCCATTTGCCTGCTGATCGAGCCTCTGCGCTTGGCCGGTGCGCTGATCGCCGCCGCGCTCTGGGCGGGCTACGGTCTAGCTCTTGCCCGCCGTCATGGTCAGACGCTCGATTGCGGCTGCGATCTGGCGGCGCGGGCCAAGCCAGTGACATGGGCGCTGGTGCTGCGCTCCGCCGCGCTTGCGGTGCTGGCGGGCGGCGTTGCGCTGCTACCGACAACGACGTTCACGCTTGACGCGCCGTTTGCTGCTGCGGGCCTGCTCGCGCTTTATATCGGCGCAAGCGAACTGCTCGCCATCCCTTCACCTCAGTGGAAGACCGCATGATGCTCACCAGCCAGATCCTGCTCTGGGCGGCGGTAATCGCTCAGGCCTTGCTGATCGCCGCGCTCGCCAGGCAAGTCGGCATCCTGCACGAACGCATTGCGCCCGCAGGTGCGCTGACCTTGCACCAGAAGGTACCGCTGGGCGAAAAGGCAACGCCGATGACCTTGGCCGACATGAACGGCCTGCCCATCGCCATTGGCGGCACGCGCGCGGCACGCAGCCAGCTCCTGTTCTTCGCCTCGCCCGACTGCCCGATGTGCAAATCGCTGCTGCCCATCGTGCGCAGCGCCGCGCGGGCCGAGGCCAGCTGGCTCGATATCGTGGTGGCTGGCGATGGCGGCAAGCCGGGCTATGTCGCCATGGTCCAGGAGTATGGGCTCGATGCGCTCCCGGTGGTGCTTTCCGAAGCGCTCGGCCGCGCCTTCGGGGTCGCAAAACTGCCCTATGCCGTGCTGCTCGATGAGGAAGGCCGCGTCGCTTCGCTCGGCCTCATCAACAGCCGCGAGCACCTCGAAAGCCTCTTCGAGGCCAAGGAACGGGGCGTCGCCTCGATCCAGGACTTCCTCGCACGCCGTCAACACACGCATCAGGAGGCCTGACCCATGGCCCGTTTCGACAAGCTGACCGAAAACCTCGCGCGCGGCATTGCCCGGGGCACCTCGCGCCGCTCGCTGCTGGCGTGGCTGGGCGCTGGCATGACCGGCGCGGCGGCCTTTCCCGTGCTGCCGGTGGCGCGCGCGGCCACAAGCGAGGGTGCTCACGGCGCGCACGGCGCTGGCGCGGCCCGTCCGCCGATTCTGTCGGGCCTCGAGCAGGACCCGGGCGATCAGGGCAGCTGTGACTATTGGCGCTATTGTGCGATCGACGGATTCCTCTGCACTTGCTGCGGCGGTTCTGTGAACACCTGCCCGCCGGGCACGGAAATGTCGCCGATCACCTGGATCGGCACGTGCACCAACCCCGCCGATGGCCGCGCCTATGTCATCAGCTATAACGATTGCTGCGGCGTTTCCTCATGCGGGCAGTGCCTGTGCAACCGCAATGAAGGCGACCGTCCGCAAGTGCGCCCGCAATCGAACAACGATTACAACTGGTGCCTCGGCTCGGAGAGCTCGATCTACAACTGTTCGGTGGCGGCGGTCATCGGCGTCGCGCTGGCGGAGCCAAAGTGAGGCTGGCCGCCGTCCTCGCGCTGGCTGGCGCCGCCGCGGCGGTTTTCGCGGCGGCAGCGCTGCCCGTCCGTGCCGCGCCTGATGGCGCTACGCTCTATGCCAAGTGCGCCGCATGCCACACCAAGACCGGCGCGGGTGTGCCCGGCGCGTTCCCGCCGCTGGGACCGGATGTGCGCACCAAGGCGACCACCGAGGCCGGTCGGCGCTATCTGGCGCTGGTGGTCACGCGCGGGGTCAGCGGGCCGATCAAGGTCGGCGGCAAGCCTTATGCCGGAGTCATGCCCGCGCAAGGGACGCTCGATGATGCCTCGGTCGCGGCCGTGCTCAACCATGTCGGCACCGAGATCGTGAAGACGGGGCCGGAGTTCAAACCCTTTACCGAGGCCGAGATCGCCGCCCACCGTGCCACCGGCACCGCGCTTTCGGCGCAGGATGTGGGCAAACTCCACGCGGCGGCAGGCGGCCAATGAAGGCCCGCTGGCTCGCCCTTCCGCTCGGACTTGCTGTTCTGGCAGGCGCAGCGGCACGGGCGGGCGAGCAAGCGATTCCGGGCGTGACCAATGCCTATCAGGCGCGGACCGATTACCAGCTCAAATGCCAGGGCTGCCACCGGCCCGATGGCAGCGGCGATGACCATTCCAATCCGCCCATGCACGGCATCGTGGCGCAGTTCCTGACCGTGCCGGGCGGGCGCGAATTCATCGGCCGCGTGCCGGGTGTCGCCACCGTCGATCTGCCGGACGACCGGCTCGCCAATCTCGTCAACTGGACCCTATTCCAGTTCGACCGCGCGCATGTGCCCGCCAGCTTCCGCCCATACACCGCAGACGAAATCGGGCGTCTGCGCCAAAACCCGCTCCGCCTCGAACGCGCCGCGACAAGAGCGCGTCTGGTGGCCGGTTTTGCCAAGACCAGACCCCGATAATCGGCGTAACAAGCCCAATTGATAAGAAGCGAGGGACATTCGATGAGGACAGTTTACCTTAGCAGCGCCGCGCTCGCCGCCCTTCTGATGGCGCAGCCGGCATTTGCGCAAAGCGCTCCGCAAGACTCCGCCACTGCCGACGCCGTGGAGACCGGCGAGATCGTGGTGACCGCCGCGAAGCGTTCGGAAAACCTGCAGGCCGTGCCGATCTCGATCTCAGCCATTGGCGGTGACACGCTGACCAAGTCGCGCATCACCAATGTCGATAGCCTCGTCACCAAAGTCGCCAACTTGCAGATCAGCTCGACCGTGGGCGATAACACGCCGATCTTCGCGCTGCGCGGCGTTTCGATGTCGGACTTCAGCCTCAACCAGTCGAGCCCGGTCGCGACTTATTACGACGAAGTCTACAAGGGCAACTTCGCGTTCCTGGGCGTCGCGCTCTACGACATGGAGCGCGTGGAAGTGCTGCGCGGGCCGCAGGGCACGCTCTATGGCAAGAACACCACGGGCGGCGCGGTCAATCTTATCAGCCGCGATGCCAAGCTAGGCGAAGTCAATGGCTATGCGCAGGCGAGCTACGGCAACTACAACCGCTTCGATCTGACCGGCGCGGTGAACGTGCCCATTGGCGAGAAAGCCGCGTTGCGCGTGGCGGGCACTTATGCCCGCGCCGATGGCTGGTTCAAGAACGTGGTGCCGGGCCTGCCCGATCTCGCCAGCACCAACGAATGGGCCTTGCGCGGCACGCTCAAGCTGGAGCCGACAGACGGCATCCGGCTGACGCTCCGCGCCTCGCACAGTTTCCAGAACCCTCAGAACTACGGGATTTATGCCCAGCCCGAAGCCGTCAACCGGCCGGGCCTGTCCCAGTTCCAGATCGCCTCCAACGTGCCCGAAAAGCGCCGCGCGGAGACCACCTCGTTCGCCCTCACCGCGAATGTCGATCTGAGCGAGACGATCACGCTGACCAGCATCACCAGCTATGACAAGGGCACGCTGTTCTTCAAGGAAGACACCGATGGCATCGCCGCCCGCGTGCTGGAGGTGCCCTATTTCGACCGCGCCAGCCAGTTTGCGCAGGACCTGCGCCTGACCAGCGACACCGGCGGGCCGTTCGATTTCATCCTGGGAGCCTATTTCAATCGCGAAAAGGTGTTCAACGAAACCACGCTGGAAGTGCTGGGCGATTCCGACAACGACGCGAACGGCGTGATCGATGCCGCCGATTGCGCCGCCGGGCTGCCAGTGGCCTGCAAGATCCGCAACCAGTTCGATCAGATCAAGAAGAGCGTCGCGCTCTACACCGATCTCAAATACAAGGTTTCCGATGCGCTGACCCTGCGCGGCGGCTTGCGTTTCACGCACGATACCGGCGAGCAGACCGGCTTTCAGGCCGACGCGCTGGGCTTTGACAATGTGTTCGTGGCCACTTTGATTCCACGCTCGAACCTC
>CANEVG010000019.1 GCA_947442095.1 Sphingomonadaceae bacterium | reverse complement strand
TTCCCCCAAGTCTGGAGCGCAAATCGGCGCTTGACGCGGACCAGCAGGTTGTTGGCCGCCTCATAGAGCACCGAGCGCAGCATGGCATCGCCAGCTTTCGCGATGCGCTCGTTGTAATCGCGCTCGCCCGATTGGGATCGTCTTGGCGCAAAACCGGCTTAGGCCCCGGCATCCGCGCCTCTGGCAAAGCGCCCCGGATCCTCATAGCCCCACTGTCCCAGCCCTCTTAAAGGGGAGAGGGCTTTGAAGATTATGCCCGCTTCTCCCCCCGCCGCGCAATCGCGCTAAGGCCCTTAGTCAGCTGCACCAAACCGTTGAGCCGCGCCTCGGGGCTGCGCCATGCGCGGTTGATCACCAGCTTGTTGTCCGGGCGCAGTTTGGCGGTGCCAGCCAAGCGCTCAATATAGGCGAAGAGGCCGGCGGGTTCGGGGAAGCTGTCGTTCTGGAAGCTGACGAGCGTGCCCTTGGCGCCGACGTCGATCTTGGCGATGTGGGCGGCGATGGCCTGGCGTTTGATTTCGATGAGTTTGAGGAGGTTTTGCGTCGGGCCGGGGAGGGGGCCGAAGCGGTCGATCATTTCGGCGGCGAGGGCTTCCACGCCGTCGGCGCCTTCGGCGTCGTTCATGCGGCGGTAGAGCGCCATGCGGACGGCGAGATCGGGGACGTAGTCTTCGGGGATCATGATCGGGGCGTCGACGGTGATCTGCGGGCTGAGGGCTTCGCGCGCCTTGGCGAGGCCGAGTTCGCCGGCCTTGGCGGCGAGGATCGCGTCTTCGAGCATGGACTGGTAGAGTTCGAAGCCGACTTCGCGGACGTGGCCGGACTGTTCGTCGCCGAGCAGGTTGCCTGCGCCGCGGATATCCAAGTCGTGGCTGGCCAATTGGAAGCCTGCGCCGAGGGAATCCAAGTCGCTCAGCACTTTGAGGCGCTTTTCGGCGACTTCGCTCAAGGCCTGATTTTCGGGGTAGGTGAGGTAGGCATAGGCGCGCAGTTTGCCGCGTCCGACGCGGCCTCTGAGCTGGTAGAGTTGGGCGAGGCCGAAGCGGTCGGCGCGGTGGAGCACGATGGTGTTGGCGCTGGGGATATCGAGGCCGCTCTCGACGATCGTTGTGGAGAGCAGGACTTCGTAGCGCTTCTCGTAGAACGCGCCCATGCGGTCTTCGACTTCGGTCGGGCTCATCTGACCGTGCGCGGAGACATAGCGGATTTCGGGGACGTTGAGGCGGAGCCAGTCTTCCAGTTCGGGCATGTCGGCTATGCGGGGGACGACGATGAAGCTCTGGCCGCCGCGCTGGTGCTCGCGCATCAGGGCCTCGCGCATGGTGACGTCGTCCCACGGCATGACATAAGTGCGCACGGCGAGGCGGTCTACCGGCGGGGTCTGGATGGTGGAGAGCTCGCGCAGGCCGGACAACGCCATTTGCAGCGTGCGCGGGATGGGGGTGGCGGTGAGGGTGAGGACGTGGACGTCGGCCTTGAGTTCCTTGAGCTTTTCCTTGTGGGTGACGCCGAAGCGCTGTTCTTCATCGACCACGACAAGGCCGAGGCGCTTGAATTCGAGGGACTTGGAGAGGAGCGCGTGGGTGCCGATGACGACGTCCATCGTGCCGTTCGCGAGGCCTTCCTTCGTGGCGGCGGCTTCCTTGGCAGGGACGAGGCGGCTGAGGCGGCCGACGTTGACGGGGAAGCCGGCGAAACGCTCGGCGAAATTGGTGTAGTGCTGGCGCGCGAGGAGCGTGGTGGGGGCGATGACGGCGACCTGCTTGCCTGCCATGGCCGCGACGAACGCGGCGCGGAGCGCAACCTCGGTCTTGCCGAAGCCGACATCGCCGCAGACGAGCCGGTCCATCGGTTTGCCTGAGGCCATATCGCCGAGCACGTCGTCGATGGCGCGCTCCTGATCGTCGGTCTCGGCCCAGGGGAAGCGGTCTACGAAGGGGCCGAAGCTGGCGGGGTCTGAGGCGAGTACATCGGACTCGCGCAGAGCGCGCAGGGCTGCGGTCTGCATGAGCTGGCCCGCGATTTCGAGAATGCGCTCGCGCATCTTCGCCTTGCGGCGCTGCCAGGCTTCGCCGCCGAGCTTGTCGAGCACGGCGCCGTCGGTCTCGCTGCCGTAGCGCGAGAGGACGTCAAGGTTTTCGACCGGAATGTAGAGCTTGTCGCCGCCGTGGTACTCGAGGCAGACGCAATCGTGCGGGCTATCGCCCACCGCGATGGCGCTGAGGCCGATGTAGCGGCCGATGCCGTGCTCCATGTGGACGACGAGATCGCCTGCGCCGAGCGCTGCGAGTTCGGCGAGGAAGGCGTCGGCATCCTTGCGCTTGCGCTTGCGGCGCACGAGGCGATCACCGAGGATGTCCTGCTCGGTGAGGACTTCGACTTCGCCGCTGGTGAAGCCCTGCTCGAGGGGCAAGACGACGCAGGCGGCGCGGCCATTGGCGGCAAGGCCGAGCGCTTCCTGCCATGTGTCGGCGAACTGGGGGGCGGATTTGCCTGCATCGCCCAGCAGCGAGGCGAGGCGGGCGCGCGAGCCTGCGGTGTAGGCCGCGACGATGGGCTTGAGGCCGCGTGTGGCCAGCGCGCTGAGGTGCTTGGCGGCGGCTTCGTAGATGTTGTTCCCGGCGGCGCGTTCGGGGGCGAAATCGCGGGGGGAGCCGAAGCCGAAATCGAGGACGCGGGGGCTCTCCGGCTCGGCGAACTGGCTCATGCGGTGGATGGGCCAGCCTGCAGACGCGCGGTCGAGCTCGTCCTTGCTGAGGTAGAGCGCGGTTTCGGCGAGGGGGCGGTAAGTGGTGCCGCCGGCGCGCGCGGCGCTCTCGCTGCGGGCCTGGCGGTAGTCGGCGATATCGGAGAGGCGCTCTTCGGCGGCCTTGGCGGCGGCTGCGTCGAGGAGAACGAGATCGCCTTCCGCGAGGTGATCGAACAGTGTGACGAGGCGGTCTTCGAACAGGGGGAGCCAGTGCTCCATGCCGGCGAGGCGGCGGCCATCGGTGACGGCCTGATAGAGCGGATCGCTGGTGGCGTGCGCGCCGAACTGCTCGCGGTAGCGGGTGCGGAAGCGCTTGATGCTGTCCTCGTCCAGCAGGGCTTCGCTGGCTGGGAGCAGGAGGTGTGTCTGCACCGGTTGGATCGAGCGCTGGGTGGCGGGATCGAAGAGGCGCATCGTCTCGATCTCGTCGCCGAAGAAATCGAGGCGCAGGCCATAGCTGAGGCCGCTGGGGTACAAGTCGAAGACCGAGCCGCGTACGGCATATTCGCCGGAATCGACGACCGTGTCGACGCGGCTGTAGCCCTGGCGCTGGACGAGCGCGATGAGGCTTTCGCGCCCGATCTCCATGCCCACCTTGAGCAGGCGGACGGACTCGCGGATACGGAAGGGGGTGAGCGTGCGCTGGAGCGCGGCGTTGATCGTGGTGACGAAGAGCTGCGGGCTGCCGAGGGGGTGCTGCAACGGCTGGAGCGCGGCGAGGCGGCGGGCGCTGACCGACATGGCGGGCGAGGCGCGGTCGAAGGGCAGGCAGTCCCACGCGGGGTATTCGACGACTTCGAGCTCGGGCGCGAAGAAGGCGGCGCTTTCGGTGACCGCGCGCATGGCGGCGTCGTCTGCGGCGATAAAGACCGTTCGACCAGCAGAGGGCTTGGCGGCGGCGGCGCGGGCGAGATCGGCGAGCACGAGCGGCTGCGCGCCGCGCGCGACGGAAGCGAGCGTCAGCGGCGCAGTGGCCGAGAGGAGGCGATTGAGATCAGGCATTCTGGCGGGTCAGCGCGGGATGGTGACGTAATCGAGGCGGCGCATCGCGTCCATCTGCGGCCCGGCATAGGCTGCGGGTACATCCTGCGTGCCGAGCGCCCAGGCCATGATCTCGACATCGTCTTCATCGAGCAGGCGTTCGAACCAGACCATCGCGGCCTCGTCCCATTCCGCCGAGTAGGTGTCAAAGTAGCAGCCGATCATGTAGTCCGCCTCCCGCGTGCCGCGATGCCAGGCGCGGAACTTCATGCGCGCGAGGCGGTGCTGGGGCGTAGAGTCGGTTTCGGTCATGCCGTGCCCGATACGCTGGACCATGCGCATCGGGCAAGCACCAAGCCCGCGCCTCAAAGTGAAGGTTTCAGGCCCTTAGCGCCGCGAGCACTTCGATGCCGGTGCGGCCCGCCACTTCCTTGGCGAGTTCGCGGCGCAGTGCGGCCTTGAGCTGGCCGTGATAGTGCGGGCGCAGTTCGCCCAGCGTGCGGGGCGAGGCGACGATGATGAGGTCGTGGATGCGGTGCTCCAGCACTTCGTGGTTGAGCCATTCGACGACCGAGGCGCTGTGCTGCGCCTCGATGATCTGGCTGGCAGGATCGTGGCCGCTCTTGTGCCCGCCGGAAATGTGACCGTGGCGATCGAGCGCGGGCATGGCGTGGGCTTCGAGCACGGGCTCGGTTTCATTGCCGGTGTTGCGCAGCAAGGCGAAATGCGCGCCGTCGACGATGGCGACAATGGTGCCGTGGGGGATGAGCATTGCGGAGCCTTTCCTGCGTTGGAAGCGTTCGGTGTGAACCCTCCGCCGCCGATCATGTTCCGGTGGGGAGGCGGCTTCCATGCGCTGGATCAAATCGGCGGGGGTGACTATGCAGGGGCGCAATGCGTCCTGACCTCCTCAATCCGCTGTTTGCCGAGACCGCCGGTCTCAAGGGCGTGGGGCCGGGGCTTGCGCGGCCTTTGGGCAAGCTGGGGCTCACGCGGGTCAAGGACCTGGCCTACCATCTGCCCGACCGGTTCGTGGCGCGGCGCGCGGTGGCAAACCTTGATGAGGCGAGCGTAGGCGAGCAGATCGTGGTGGCGCTGACGGTGCGCGAGCACCGCAATGCCGCCGGGCGCGGGCCGTTTCGCGTGCATGCCGAGGACGCGCTGGGCAATGTGGTGGCGCTGATCTGGTTTGGCCGCGCGGCGTTTACCGCGAAGAAGCTGCTGCCGCCGGGCGAATTGCGCTGGGTGGCCGGAAGGCTCGACCACTATGGGCAGGGGCTGCAGATCGTGCATCCCGACCATATCGCGGAAGGTAGCGCGGGGCTGCTCGGCACGCTCAACGAGCCGGTCTATCCGCTGTGCGAGGGGCTGACGCAGGGGCGGGTGCAGGGACTGGTCGAGCAGGCACTTGGGTATTTGCCGAAGTTGCCCGAATGGATCGAGCCAGGGCTGCTCGAGAAGATGGGCTGGCCGGCATGGGACGCGGCTTTGGCGAGCGCGCACAAGCATCCCGATGCGGCGGCGCGGGACCGCTTGGCTTATGACGAACTGCTGGCGAACAGCCTTGCGCTGCTGCTGGTCAAGGCAAGCAACCGCACGCGGCGGACCGTGCCGCTGAAGGGTGACGGGAATCTGCGCGCAAAGCTGCGGTTGCCGTTTGCGCTGACCGGGGCGCAGACGCGCGCGGTGACCGATATCGAAAGCGACGTGGCGCAAGGCGCGCCGATGCTGCGGTTGCTGCAGGGCGATGTGGGTTCAGGCAAGACAGCGGTGGCGCTGCACTCGATGCTGATCGCAGTGGAGGCGGGCGCGCAGGCCGCGCTGCTCGCGCCGACCGAAATTTTGGCGCGCCAGCATGCCGAAACTCTCACGCGGATGGCGGCGGGGACGGGGGTGACGATTGCGCTGCTCACCGGCAAGAGCTCGCAGCGCGGCGGTGCCAAGGCGCGCGAGGCGATCCTGATGGGGCTGATGGACGGCTCGATCCAGATTTGCGTGGGCACCCATGCGATCTTTCAGGAAGCGGTGAATTACCGCAATCTGGCGCTGGTGGTGATCGACGAGCAGCACCGCTTTGGGGTGGGGCAGCGCTTGATGCTGACGCAGAAGGGCAAGGCGACGCCGCATTGCCTCGCGATGACCGCAACCCCGATCCCGCGTACGCTGACTTTGGCGCAATACGGCGAGATGGACGTCTCGCGGCTCGATGAAATGCCGCCCGGACGCCAGCCGATCGATACGCGGGTGGTGGCGCTGGACCGGCTCGCCGATGTGGTGGAGGGGCTGGCGCGGCACCTGGCGACGGGGGCGCAGGCCTATTGGGTTTGCCCGATGGTGCGCGAGTTGGAGACGGCCGATCTGGCGGCAGCTGAGGCGCGCTATGCTGCGCTGGAGGCGCGGTTTGGGGATCAGGTGGTGCTGGTCCACGGGCAGCTGCGGCCCGAGGCCAAGGAAGCGGCGATGGAGCGATTCTCCAGCGGCAAGGCCAAGCTGCTGGTGGCGACGACGGTGATCGAAGTGGGCGTCGATGTGCCCGCGGCCACCTTGATGGTGATCGAGCAGGCCGAGCGCTTCGGCCTTGCGCAGCTCCACCAGCTGCGCGGGCGGGTGGGGCGCGGCAGCGAGCGCTCGACTTGTCTGCTGCTGCGCGGCGAGGCGCTTTCGGAGACGGGGCGCGAGCGGCTCGCGCTGATGCGCGAAACGCAGGATGGCTTTCTGCTGGCCGAAGAGGACCTCAGGCTGCGCGGCGGTGGCGAACTGCTCGGCACGCGCCAATCGGGCGATGCGCCATTTGCAATAGCGGATTTCGAGCAGATTGCGCGGCTTTTGCCCATGGCGCATGACGACGCCCGGTTGCTGATGGAGCGCGATGGCGGGCTGTCCTCCCCGAGGGGTGAGGCGGCACGGGCGCTGCTCTATCTGTTCGAACGCGATTGGGGCGTGCAGCTGTTGCGCGGTGGATGAGTTAGAAGGATTTGCAAGTGAGCCGTGTTTCCGAAGCCGCCCGCGCGCTGGGATATGCCGGGCTTCTGCCGCAATTTGCGGCGCTGCTTGCGTTGTTCAAGGGCGGGCCATGGGCCTGGACGGGCCTTGCTCTGGCTTATGCTTATGCCGCGCTGATCTTCAGCTTTCTGGGCGGGGTGTGGTGGGGCATCGGGATCGCCAAGCCCGAAACCCCGCGCTGGATCTTCCTTGCGGGCGTGATGCCGTGCCTGATCGCGCTTGCAGGCTGGTTTCCGTGGATGATGGGCAGGACCTGGCCGGGGCCGGAACTGATCGCGCTGGGGGTGTGTATTGCCCTTTCGCCGCTGGTCGATCTGGCGGTGGGCCTGAAGCCCGAGGGCTGGCTGGCGCTGCGGCGCAATCTTTCGATCGGGCTGGGCGTGCTGACGGTGCTGATTGGACTTATGGGCTGATCTTGGTTCCGTCCAACCAGCCGCTGCTAGGGCTGGGACGAAATGGTTGGGGGAGAGGATTCGAGCCTCCGGCCCCCGTCTTGCATCGCAAGACAGACAAGAAACGCGCGGGGGCCTGCCTAAGCAGGTGTTTATCGCGACATGTGAAGAAATGGTCGGGGAAAGAGGATTCGAACCTCCGGCCCCTGCCTCCCGAAGACAGTGCTCTACCAGGCTGAGCTATTCCCCGACCGATCGTTCACCCCGAAGCACCCAAAAGAGGGCTCCCCGAAGCGAGGCAGGGGCGCGCTATAGGCGGCACTTCGGCGGGTGACAAGTCCTGTTTCGGGCCGGGATCTGCAAGTAGCACATCACGCTGCGTAGCGCTGCGGGGCGGCGTGATGGCCTCGCAGCTTCTCCTGTTGCAGTTGGCGGAAGCGCGCGAAATGGCTCTGCATCGTTTCGGCCTCGCGCAGCAGGTTGCGCGCGGCAGCGTTGCTTTCTTCGACCATTGCGGCGTTCTACAGGGTGACCATGTAGATGCTGCCCAAGCACGCGTTGACGGTGCCGAGGGTCTACGCCTGCTGCGCGGCTTCGCCGGCAATCGCGTTGAGAGCGCTGCCGCTTCCGGTTATCTGATCGACTATCGTGCGCAGGACAGTGCCCGTCTCGCCGACCAGCTCAACGCCGGTGCCGACCTGGGCGATGTCGCTGGAGAAACTCTCGATCGCGTTCATCGCCGTGATGGCCCGTTCGACCAACGCGCCACCTTTGGCTGCGTGCTGATGCACCGCGCCAGTGGTGCGGCTCACGGGCCCGGCATCGCCGGCTGTCGCGCGGATCTGCGTGGTGAGCTTGTCGTTCTCGATAATGTTCTGCTCAATCGCGCAGGCCTGCTGCTCGGCCCGACGCGAAAGGTTATCGGATGCGTTGCGGATTTTCGCAGATCCGGTGGTGATCTGGCTGGCGGCTGCGGTAACCCGGCCCAGCAGGCCATCGAGATCGGCGACGGCGTGGTTGAAGCTGGTGCGCACATGCTCGTAAACGGCGGGGAAGGGCTGGGTGATGCGCCAGGCGAGATCGCCTTCCGCCAAGTTTTCAAGGTGCGCGGCAATGGCATCGATCGCACTGTTCTGTTCGGTCGTCGGACGCCCGCGTTCGGCTGCGGCGGCCGCTTCGACAAGGTCGGTGGCAGCACGGGCTTTGGCCTGGCGGCGTATCAGGATTTCGAATTGTTGGCACAGCACGATCAGCACGCCGGTTTCGACGACCACGACCACCGCGTGGAAAAGCAAACGACCGAGGTGGCTGCTGTTTTCCCTCACTAGCAGCGGCACGATGGCCTTGCCAAGGAGGTGACGGACCGCCGTGGGTCCGGCGGCGAGCACCACCTGGCGCTAGTCGGCGAGCACTGCGAGTACGGCCAGCGTGGCGAAGAACGTCATGTGGATATCGACCATCAAGGCCACTGATAGAGGAAGATTATCGGACAGGCCGTGACCGAAGCGCCCAAGATCAGGCGCTTGGTCGGATCGGTATGACCCTGCATCACGAGCAGCACCGGCAAGCCGCCTGCGGCGACAACCAGCACGAGCGGCATGACGCCTGAGCCGGCAAACAGGGTTCCTCCCGCGACAATGGCTGTGCAAGACGCGCAGGTACCGGTCAGCATGCGCATGCCGACAAGGCGAAAACTGGCGAGTTCATCCATGGTTTCGGTTTTCTGGTTGGCGGCATTGGATTGAGAGGACGGCGAGCATCAAGGTGCCTACGGCGGCAGCCCGCTGCATCAGGCCGGGCAGTGTCTGGCCAAGGATCAGGCCGCCTGTTGGCCCGCTGCCCATGACCGAAGCGCCATGGGCAGCGCCCAATCGAGGCGCCTGCTGGTGCCGGACAGGGAGAAGCGGCAGGTGGATCGCGGCCTCTCAGGCTCGCGGCGCAAACGCACAAGCCGCAATGACCAGGGTCAATACCGCACTCTGGGCGGCAAAGGCGCGGCGCGGCAGACGCGTGGGTTTGGCGGATGCTTGCGCCACACCACTGTAATAGTCCGAAATGGGGTTATCTTGGCTGTTGGCGGAGTTAGGATTAGGTGCATAACGCTGCTGCTGGTAACCCGCGCAGACCGGGGCTAGGACAGTGTACATGGCAACCGCCGCATCCCCTTCCGAGTCCCGCGCGGGCCATCAGCCTGCCGCGCATCCCGAAACCCAATACCTCGACCTGATGCGCCGGATCTGGGCGCATGGGGATGAGCGAGTGGACCGGACCGGCGTTGGCACGCGGTCGGTATTCGGGGCGCAGCTGCGTTTCGATCTGGCCGGCGGCGCGGTGCCGCTGCTCACCACCAAGCGCGTCTACTGGAAGACCGCGACGCGCGAGTTCCTGTGGTTCCTCACCGGCGCTACAAACATCCGCGCGCTCTGTGCGCAAGGCGTGGAGATCTGGACCGACTGGCCGCTCAATCGCTATCGGCGCGAGACCGGAGACCAGATTGCCCGCGCGGACTTTTCGGCGCGGATAGTGGCGGATGCGGATTTCGCCGCGCGCTGGGGCGATCTGGGGCCGGTTTATGGAAAGCAGTGGACGGACTGGCCGGTTTATGAACCTGCCGGGGAGGGGCTGTTTGCACGGCGTCCATCGGGCGTTAATCAGGTTGCGGACCTGGTCGAAAGCCTTCGGAAGAACCCCGGTAGCAGGCGGCATATCGTGGAAGGGTGGAACGTGGCCGAACTGGACATGATGGCGCTGCCGCCGTGCCACAAGACCTATCAGTTCCATGTGGCGGACGGGCGGCTTTCTGGACTGCTCTACCAGCGCAGCTGCGACGTGGCGCTGGGGCTGCCCTTCAACCTCTTTGGTGCGGCTTTGTTTATCTGCATGCTGGCACAGCAGTGCGATCTGGAACCCGGCGAGCTAGTATGGATGGGGGGCGATACGCACCTCTATCTGAACCACGCAGAACTGGTGGAGGCGCAGCTTGCGCGGGTGCCGTACGGCGCGCCCACACTGGCGATCACGCGGCGGCCGGAAAGCATGTTCGATTACCGGATCGAGGATTTTGTGGTGACCGATTATGCCCCGCAGGCCCATATTGCGGCCCCGGTGGCGGTCTGACGGGATTGATGTAATCAAAAAGCGGTGCGTAATAATATTATGAATTTTACTAATAATGTGTCTCGGCTACAGGGGCGCCGGGAGCGACCGATGCTGGCGTCTTTCGCATGACTGACCCTGAGCGCGCCAATCTGCCGCCGCTACAACTCCATGTACCTGAACCGCGCTTCCGCCCTGGCGATCAGGTGGATTATTCGCATCTTCCGATCACTGCAGCAGGCGTGCAGCCCCGGCCGGATGAGGCCTGCGCGGCAAGCGAGACGCACCCGCTCTGCCTCGATCTGGTGCGCGTGCTGGGCGAGGATCACCTGGCGGTCGGGCCGTGGGACCCCAAGCTCGCTCCCGAGACCCTGCGGCGCATGCTGCGGCTGATGGCGCTGACTCGCGCGTTCGACGACCGAATGTACCGGGGGCAAAGGCAGGGCAAGACCAGCTTCTACATGAAGTGTACCGGCGAGGAGGCGACCTCGATCGCCCCGGCGATGGCCTTGGCGGCAGACGACATGGTGTTCCCGTCCTACCGCCAGCAGGGCATCCTGATCGCGCGCGGCTATCCGATGGTCGACATGGTCAACCAAATCTATTCGAACAAAGCGGACAAGCTGAAAGGCCGTCAGCTGCCGATTATGTATTCGGCGCGCGAGGTTTCGTTCTTCTCGATCTCGGGTAACCTCGCCACGCAATATCCACAGGCGGTGGGCTGGGCGATGGCCAGCGCGATCAAGGGCGACACGCGCATTGCCGCCGCATGGCTGGGCGAGGGTTCGACGGCCGAGGGCGACTTTCATTCGGCCATGACCTTTGCGGCGGTCTATAACGCGCCGGTGGTGTTCAATGTGGTGAACAACCAGTGGGCGATTTCGAGCTTTTCGGGCTTTGCCGGGGCCGAGCGGACGACCTTTGCGGCGCGGGCCATCGGTTATGGGATTGCGGGCCTGCGCGTCGACGGCAATGATCCGCTGGCTGTCTATGCCGCATCGCGCTGGGCAGCAAACCGCGCGCGCGCCAATGCCGGGCCGACACTGGTCGAGCACTTCACCTATCGGGCGGAAGGGCATTCGACGTCTGATGATCCAGGGCAGTACCGGAGCTTGCAGGAGCGCAGCGAATGGCCGCTGGGCGATCCGATTGCGCGGCTGGCGCGGCATCTGGAAGCGCTGGGAGAATGGACGCCTGACGACCATGCCGCGATGGATCTGGAACTGGCCGAGGAGGTGAAGGCAGCGGCCAAGGTGGCGGAGGCCAACGGCGTCCTCGGCCACGGGCTGCACCATCCGTTCCGCACCCTGTTCGAGGATGTGTTCGAGGAGCTGCCCTGGCATCTCAGGGAACAGAGCGAGCAGGCTATCCGCGAGCGGCAGATCAAATGGCCGGAATGGAAGGAAGAGGACTCGTGAGCGAGGCTGTGCCTTCTAGAAGGCTCAACATGATCGAGGCTATCAACGACGCGCTCGACATCATGCTGACGCGCGATCCCGATGTGGTCGTAATGGGAGAGGATGTCGGCTATTTCGGTGGCGTGTTCCGCGCGACGGCGGGGCTGCAAAAGAAGCATGGCCGCACCCGCGTGTTCGATACCCCGATCAGCGAATGCGGGATCATCGGCGTGGCGGTGGGTATGGGTGCCTATGGCCTGCGTCCGGTGCCGGAAATCCAGTTTGCCGACTATATCTATCCGGGACTCGACCAGCTCGTCTCGGAAGCGGCGCGGCTGCGCTACCGCTCGGCAGGCGAGTTCACCGCGCCGATCACGGTGCGCTCGCCGTTTGGCGGCGGCATCTTTGGCGGGCAGACGCACAGCCAGAGCCCGGAGGCGCTGTTTACCCATGTCGCGGGGATCAAGACGGTGATCCCAAGCACCCCCCGCGATGCCAAGGGGCTGCTGATTGCGGCGATCGAGGACAATGATCCGGTGATCTTCTTCGAGCCGAAGCGCATCTACAATGGGCCGTTCGACGGCTATTACGATAAGCCGGTCCAGCCCTGGGCCAAGCATCCCGAGAGCGAGGTGCCGGATGGGTATTACCGTATCCCGCTGGGCAAGGCGCGGGTCGTGCGCGAAGGCGAGGCGATGACCGTACTGGCTTATGGCACTATGGTCCACGTGGCCGAGGCGGTACTGGCGGCCAAAGGCGTCGATGCGGAGATCATCGATCTGCGCACGCTGGTGCCGCTCGATATCGAGGCGATCGAGGCTTCGGTGCAGAGGACCGGCAAGTGCCTGATCGTGCACGAGGCGACGCGCACTTCCGGCTTTGGCGCGGAGCTTTCCGCGTTGGTGCAGGAGCGGTGCTTCTATCACCTTGAGGCGCCGATCGAGCGCGTGACAGGGTTTGATACGCCTTATCCACATAGCCTTGAATGGGCGTATTTTCCGGGTCCGGTCCGCATAGGCGAGGCTGTTGACCGCCTGTTGTCACCTAAACTTTGAAGGCCTGACGCGATGGGGACTTACACGTTTCGCCTGCCCGATATCGGCGAAGGCATTGCCGAGGCTGAAATCGTGGCATGGCATGTGGCCGTTGGCGATGTGGTGGCGGAGGATGGCCGGATTGCCGACATGATGACCGACAAGGCGACGGTCGAGATGGAAAGCCCGGTTTCGGGGCGGATCGTTTCGATTGGCGGCGCGGTGGGCGATGTGGTGGCGATTGGTTCGCCGCTGGTGGTGATCGAGACGGAGGGGGATGCGCCAAAGCCCCTCTCCCCGACCCTCTCCCCTGAAGGGGAGAGGGAGATAGGAGAAAATAGGGACAGTCCCCATATTTGCTCCGCTCCCAAAGTCCTCGCCAGCCCGGCAGTGCGGGCGCGGGCCGAGGCTTTGGGGATCGATCTGGCCCAAGTGCGGCCTTCCGAGGAAGGCCGCGTGCGCCATGCCGATCTGGACCATTTCCTTGCCTACAATGCCAGCGGCGGGTTCTGGCCGGCAGGTGCTGCGCGCAAGGATGAGATCGTGCGCGTCATCGGTTTGCGGCGCCGGATAGCCGAGAACATGACGGCTTCGAAACGCGCGATTCCGCATTTCACCTATGTGGAAGAATGCGATGTCACCGCGCTGGAGGTGATGCGCGCGCAGCTCAATGATGCGCGGGGCGCAAAACCGAAGCTAACGATGCTGCCGCTCTTGATCAGCGCGATCTGCAAGGTGCTGGCCGATTATCCCATGCTCAATGCGCGCTATGACGACGAGGCCGGTTTGGTGACGCGGCACGGCGCGGTACATCTGGGCATGGCGACGCATACGCAGGGCGGGCTGATGGTGCCGGTGATCCGCGATGCGCAGGACCGCAACTTGTGGCAGCTGGCCGCCGAAATTGGCCGTCTGGCTAAGGCGGTTCGCAGCGGCAGCGCGACATCGGCGGAGCTTTCGGGTTCGACACTGACGATCACATCGCTGGGCGCGCTGGGCGGGGTGGTAGCAACGCCGGTGATCAACCGGCCAGAAGTGGCGATCATCGGGCCGAACCGGATTGTCGAGCGGCCGATGTTTGTTGCAGACGGGATGGGCGGCGAACGGATCGAGAAGCGCAAGCTCATGAATGTTTCTATCAGCTGCGATCACCGCGTAGTCGATGGCTGGGATGCGGCGAGCTTTGTTCAGGCGCTCAAGCGATTGATCCAAACGCCGGTGCTTTTGCTTGACGCTTAGCGCACTACGCCGCGATAGGTGATCTTGCCGGTGCCGAGCATGGCAATCGGTGCGCCAACGCGCCAGCGCAAATGCGTGACATCGTCGGGCAGTGCGCGGCGCTGACGGCCACCTGCCTCGCGCACGGTGAGCGCTTCGAGCGGCCCCCAGGTGCGGCCGCCATCGACGGAAACATGTTCCGCGCCGTCTGACGTGCTTTCGAACGCGATGGTGCGAGGCATCGGATTGGTAACAGTGAACGCGCTGTTGCGCCTGGCCTTCCAATTCACCACGAAAATCACGCGGTCGCCGGGACGAAGCAGGTCGGCGCGTTCGAGCACGCGGGCGGTGCGCCCACCGGGGGCTGGCTGGAAACGTTCGACGAACACATCGCTGGCGAATTGCACGGGCCCGGCAGCATGCGCGGCCGTTGGCAGCATGGCCGCGCCGGTGGCGCCTGCGACCACCATGGCCGGAATGACCGCTTTGTACATGCCCGCAAAAACCCCTTGGGCGCCCCCTGCGCCGATGGGTCCCTTGTGGCATAAGGGCCCATAAAGTTTGGTTAATGGCGCAATTGGCTGCGCTGCAGGCAAAGAAAAAGGCACCCGAAGATGCCTTGATCAAAATCCCAATGGCGCGAGTGACGGGACTTGAACCCGCGACCCTCGGCGTGACAGGCCGATACTCTAACCAACTGAGCTACACCCGCTCACCTTTGGGAGCGCCGCATCTATGGCAGACGCTGCGGGCTGTCAACGCCCTTGAACGGCAATATTTGTTTGTCTGCGCAGTCCGCTAAAAGCGCTCGTCCCCTTCGCATTTCGCCTCATGCCCGCGAGGTGGAAGCCGCGTTCGGGCGACGGAAACACACGCCAATCAGCCCCAGCGGCCGGTTTCCATCCAAATCAGAAAGCGGCGCAGCGGGAGCAGCCAGACGGTGCCCAGAATCACGTAAATGAGCGTCTGCGCGATGACGGGCTGTGCGCCAATCAGGCCTGAAAGCCCCGCCACGATGAGCGCGTAGCCGGTCAGCGTCAGCAGCAGCGCAAGGATGCCGAAGGGCTTACGCCAGGTCGGCTTGTAGGTTTCGGGGTCTTCCATGGGTTTCCGTTCAGAAGGGGCCGTAAAGCCGCGTCGGCGTTACTACTGCGGTGAGCGGCCTGTCATGCGCCTCTGTGGGCAGGCCTTCTGCCAATTGGCAATCCCATGCCATGCCGATGGCGGGCACGTCCGGATGGGCAGCCAGCCAGCGATCAAAGTGCCCGCCGCCCTGGCCGAGTCGCGCTCCACTGGCGGTAAAACCGACCAGCGGCACGAACAGGAATTCGGGCACCAGCGGATCGGCATCGGCAAGCGGCTGCCGCGCGCCATGGGGATCAGGGCCAAGCAGTTCGTCAAGGTGAGGCGAGGCCCAGCGGCGGAACCGCATGGCGGCGCCTCGCGCCTCGAACCACGGGAGCGCGATGGCGTGTCCGGCCTCGTGGAAGAACCGCGCGTAGCTGGTGGCGGTCGCTTCATCCGGCCCGGCATGATAGATGCCGACGACCGCGCCTGCGGGCACCATCGCGGCGAGCGGCGTGGGCGGGCGCAAGAACATCAGCGCCTTTACGCGCGGATCGAGCGCGGCGACGTGCGAGCGCCGGACGGTGCGCAGCGCCTTGCGCAGGGCGGCCTTGGCGAGGCCCGCGTCGACGGTATCCACGCTCCAAACTCCGCTTTAGAAAGGGGGTGACGGGCCCACCATAGGTCGTTTCCAGGAGAATCCTCTGACGCGCTCACGTCAGGTGGGGACCATATACTGGGGCCAGGGCCCGAGCAGGGACAGCCCCCAAGGATTTGCTTATAGCCTCAGGGATTTCATGTGGCACGTGCCGGGCAGATCCCGTCGCTATCTATCTAGGAGCCGAAGGGGACTAACTCAAGAGGCTGGTTCCGCGAGATTCGCGGCCAGCTTTTCGACGCGCGCGGCCAGACTTTCGATCCGGGCGATCACCGCGGCAGCGGGCCTAGCCTCGGGCTCGAGTTCCGCTGATCCCGGGGGCGGCAGCTGCTTGTGGAGTTCGTGCAGCTCATCCGCCAGCATCAACGCGGCAAACAGCAGCATGCGTGCCTCACTCTGGCCTGGCGATGCGCCGCCGCGGGTGACCCGGTCAGCGACCATACGCCCAAGCATTTCGATGTGGGTTTCCTCACCATGCGCTGCGGAAACGGTGTAGGGGCGGCCGCCGATCGTCAGCGTGACGTTGCTCATGCGCGGGGTTCTGCGGCAGTCGGACGCATCATCGCGGCAAATTAGCCAGCAGCAGATCAAGCTGCTGGATCTCTTGCGTCACCGTGTCTTTCAACTTGCGATGGCGGGTGCGTAGGGCGGCCAGTTCCTCTGAATCGGGCTTTGTAAGCTTCGCCAAACCGGCGGCCTCGAGCCGGGAAAGCGCCTGCTCGATCCTGTCGAGCGCCGTATCGAGCGGGTTCTCCAAAGCTTCGGTCGCCATGGGCCTTGTCGCTAGCACAAAAGGCCGAGCCTGCAAGTATGGCGCGGGGCCGCTTTCCCCAACCTTGACGCTATCAGGCCGCGCTCCCAAAGAGGGCCCGCAGCCGAATCGGGGGTGCGTGTGCGCATTCTGGTCGCACAGAATAAGGGTTTCTGGACGATATGACACGTGAGGTGACTGCGTTGGTGCCAATGGCAAACGCGATTCGTGCGCTTGCCATGGATGCCGTCCAAGCAGCCAATTCTGGGCACCCTGGCATGCCTATGGGCATGGCCGATGTTGCCACCATGTTGTGGTCCCGTTTCCTCAAGTTCGACCCCGCCGCGCCCAAGTGGCCGGACCGTGACCGGTTCGTGCTTTCGGCAGGCCACGGCTCGATGCTGATCTATTCTCTGTTGCATCTTTCAGGATATGCCGCGCCGACGATGGATGACATCCGCGCCTTCCGCCAGCTTGGCAGCCCCTGCGCCGGGCATCCGGAATGCGACATGCTGGACGGTGTTGAATGCACCACGGGTCCGCTGGGGCAGGGCATTGCCATGGCGGTGGGCATGGCCATGGCCGAGCGGCACCTCAATGCCGCGTTCGGCGATGATCTGGTCGATCACAAGACCTGGGTGATCGCAGGCGACGGTTGCCTTATGGAAGGCGTGAACCACGAAGCCGTGGGTATGGCGGGTACAATGAAGCTCAGCCGGCTGAACGTGCTGTGGGACGACAATAAGATAACAATCGACGGCGATACGGCGCTTTCGACGAGCGAGGACATTCTGGCGCGCTATGACGCGAGCGGGTGGCACACCACCGCTTGCGACGGACATGACTTTGCCGATATCGCGCGCGCGCTGGCCGAAGCGACTGCCGATCCGCGCCCCTCGCTTGTCGCCTGCCGCACCGTGATCGGCAAGGGCGCGCCAAACAAGCAGGGCAGCCACAGCGTCCACGGCGCGCCGCTTGGCGGCGACGAGATCGCGGCCGTGCGCGACTTTCTAGAGTGGCCTTACGCACCGTTCGAGGTTCCGGCAGAGATTCTCAGCCATTGGCGCGCGACGGGCGCGGCAGGGCAGGCAGCGCATGCGGCCTGGGCGGCGCGGCTTGCCACATCGCCTGCCCGCGGCGCTTTTGAGGACCGTCTGGCAGGAGTGGCCGAACGCGCCGCCTCGGCGCTGGAAGGCTATATCAAGGGCCTTGTCGCCGCGCCGCAGAAGGTGGCGAGCCGCAAAGCGTCTGAAATGGCGCTCGGGCCGCTGACCGAGCAGCTGCCGCATCTGGTTGGCGGCAGTGCAGACCTGACGGGTTCGAACCTGACCAAGACCAAGTTTACGCCGCCGTTCGGGGCTGAAAGCTATGGCGGACGGCATGTCTATTACGGCATCCGTGAGTTTGGCATGGCCGCAGCGATGAACGGCATGGCGCTCCATGGCGGGGTGGTACCTTATGGCGGCACGTTCCTCGTGTTCTCCGACTACTGCCGCAACGCGATCCGCATGTCGGCGCTGCAGCACGCGCAGGTTGTCTATGTGATGACCCACGATTCCATTGGTTTGGGCGAAGACGGGCCGACCCACCAGCCGGT
Source organism: Sphingomonadaceae bacterium (assembly GCA_947442095.1). Taxonomy (GTDB): domain Bacteria; phylum Pseudomonadota; class Alphaproteobacteria; order Sphingomonadales; family Sphingomonadaceae; genus Novosphingobium. The sequence goes on along the minus strand of CANEVG010000019.1, from coordinate 1,443 downwards.
CGAACATGTCATGTCGCTTCGTCTGATCCCGAACCTCAACGTCTATCGCCCAGCCGATGTGATCGAGACCGCCGAATGCTGGGCGCTGGCGCTGGAAACCACGCACACGCCTTCGGTGCTGGCGCTTTCGCGGCAGAACCTGCCGCAGTTGCGCGGTGCAGGTGATGAGGGCTGGAGCCGGGAAACCAATCGCTCCGCCAACGGCGCTTACCGGCTGACGGCCGCAAGCGCGCCGCGCGAGGTTGTGCTCATGGCAAGCGGTTCAGAGGTCATGCTGGCGGCCGATGTGGCCAAGGCGCTCGAAGCGCAGGGCATTGGCGCGGATGTGGTTTCGGTGCCGTGCTGGGAACTGTTTGACGCGCAGGACGTTGGCTATCGCAGCGACATCCTGCCTGAAGGCGTACTCAAGGTCTCGATCGAGGCAGGCGTGACGGCGGGTTGGCAAAAGTATGTGGGCGACGGGCTTACCATTGGCATCGACAGCTTCGGCGCCTCGGCTCCGGCAGAGGTGCTATACAGCCACTATGGGCTGACGACCGAGAAGATTCTGCCGCGCGTTCTCGCCCGGCTTTCATAATCGCCAACTTCACGGCGACACTTGCAGGAGATACGTATCATGGCGACCAAGGTTGCGATCAACGGTTTCGGGCGCATCGGGCGCAATGTGGCGCGCGCAATTCTGGAGCGGCCTGACTGCGGGTTGGAGTTGGTCTCGATCAACGATCTGGCGAGTGCCAAGGCCAATGCGCTGCTGTTCAAGCGCGACAGCGTGCACGGTGCGTTCTCGGGCACTGTCGAAGTCGACGGGACTGACCTTGTGATCAATGGCAAGCGCATCGCCGTGACCGCCGAGCGTGATCCCGCAAATCTGCCGCACAGCGCGCAAGGGGTCGACATCGTGCTGGAATGCACCGGCTTCTTCACCGACCGCGCGAGCTGCGAGAAGCACATCGTCGCGGGCGCCAAACGCGTCCTGATCTCGGCCCCTGGCAAGAATGTCGACCTCACCGTCGTTTATGGCGTGAACCACGAAAAGTTGACCGCCGATCACGTGATCGTCTCGAATGCATCGTGCACCACCAACTGTCTTGCGCCGTTCGCCAAGGTGCTGAACGATGCCATCGGCATCGAACACGGGCTGATGACGACGATCCATGCCTATACCAATGACCAGAAGATCCTCGACCAGATTCATGACGATCCGCGCCGCGCCCGCGCCGCCGCGATGAGCATGATCCCAACCACCACCGGTGCTGCCCGCGCTGTGGGCGAGGTTCTGCCCGAACTGAAGGGCAAGCTTGATGGTTCGGCGATCCGCGTGCCGACGCCCAACGTTTCGGTGGTCGACCTGACCTTCGTGCCCAAGCGCGCAACGACCAAGGACGAAGTCAACGCACTGCTAAAGACGGCGGCAGATGGCCCCATGAAGGGCGTGCTGGGCTA
>CANEVG010000018.1 GCA_947442095.1 Sphingomonadaceae bacterium | reverse complement strand
GCCTTCGGCAGACCGGCGTGGACAGGGCCGGCATGCACAAGGGCCGAACGGACATGAACGTTCTTGGGGCCGAGGCGGGACATTTGGTCACCCAAACGATCCATGCGGTTTTTGCCAATGCGGCTGCTGCCGAGTTCCTGGTTGCCGGCCTCCCTGCTGCAGCGCGCGTACTTGCCGCACTGGCCAAAGCCCATCCCGGTGCCACTTTGTCGTGCCACGTCGGCTCGGGACGCTGGACGCCATCGCGTCGCTGCCGTGATGAATGCGCCCGCCTGTGCGGCCACGTCAGTCTTGGCCTTCCCGCGCCCGGCCGGGCGGAGACTGTCGATGGCGGGGCCGTGCTCGAGCAGCTCGTGCGCGCGGCCGAGGCAGGACTGCCGCCAGCGCCCTGGTACGTCTACAAGGCGGCCGCCGGCACAGCGACATCGGCAGAGGCCGTGCTGCAGCATGCAGACCGCGTACTTTTGCTGGCAACCGGCAAGCCGCGCGATGGAATCGTTTCCCGCTACCTAAACCGTCCCGTGTCCCGGACCATCACCAGGCTACTCATACGCCATGAAGCGGCACGGCCTGGTAATGCGACCGTGGCAACGGCCATATTGGCGATAGCGATGCTGGCGGCATTGATCGGGCTGCCCGAACATGGTGCCGCGATTGGTGCCGTGCTGTATCAGGCCGCATCGATCGTCGACGGGGTAGACGGCGAGATGGCCCGGGCCACGTTCCGCACCTCCAATGCCGGCGCGCGGCTCGACAGCCTGATCGATGCGGCTACCAACCTGCTGTTTTTCGGAGGACTGGCGGTGCACCTCTGGCTACGCGGTGACTATGTCGCGGCTTGGGCAGGCTTTGCTGGCATGGTTCTCCTGCTCGCCGGCTTGCTGCAGATTGGTGTGCGCGCGCAGCGCCTCGGCCAGCCGATCAATTTCGAAGTTGTGAAGGTCCATCTCCGCAGCGGCCAGAGTGATGTTCGCGCGAACCGTTCAGGCGCTAGCCTGACCGACATCCTGATCTGGCTCACCATGCGCGATTTCATTGCGCTGTTCGTGGCTGTTCTGGCGCTGGCCGGCGGCGAAAGATGGGTGCCATTTCTTTTTCTGATCAGCGCTTTGGGCTGGTTCGGGGTGGTCAGCACCGTGCTGATCAGGACCCGCATCCCTGCCGATCAGCACGCCGGACGGCCCCGCTAGGGCTGAGGTTTCATCAAACTGCCCTGCCACGGAAGGTATTTAGACCCGCACGGAACGGATGGTGGGGGCGGGGCTTGTATCGAACAAGATCAATAAGATTTCGATTTCATGTCAATCTTTCTCAGGAGGATCGTTTTCCCCCGCGATTTACCCCCACACTCTCTTCACCCACACCAGGGAATCAGAGTGTGGGGGGTGAGCCAATTTCCCTCCACACTTCCCCCACACTTGGCCTTGGCTGCATGCAAATGAGTGCGGCGCCATGTGGATCGAGAATGCAAGAATACGCACGGAAACTCTGGATTTCTATGGTGTTTTGAGGATGCAATCGGAACGGCTGGTGGTGGACAGGGCTGGATTCGAACCAGCGTACGCTCTCGCGGGCAGATTTACAGTCTGCTGCCATTAACCACTCGGCCACCTGTCCACACCAGATCTGCCGGTGCGGGGCTAACCCCGTTGTGATGGCCCCTTCTGCAAGCGCACAAGGGACCTTCCGGCCAAGGGAGACGGCCCTTTGGCGAAGCAGTGCTCGCCTGTCAATGGGCTTGCCTGCGAATTGGGGGGCTGGCATGGCCCCCGCGAATACTCACGTTTGAAGACAGAAGGTGCCCATGCCCAAGCGCGACGACAACTCCGGCCGAGAGGGCGACAAGCAGGCCCGTTCGAAGCCCATGCGCGGCCGTGCTGGGCGCATGCAAGGCGGTCGTGGATCGGGCCGGGGCACGGCGGGCGCCGTGCGGCTCTGGGGCCGCCATGCGGTCGAGGCCGCGCTTACCAATCCGCTTCGCAGCGCCAAGAAGCTGTGGGGCACGCGCGAGGCTATTCAGGCGTTGCTGGATGACAATGATGCGGAACTGCCGCCCTCGCTACCGGTCGAATACGCGCAGGCGCTCGATCTGGCGCGGTTGGTGGCGCGCGATGCGCCGCACCAGGGCCTCGTGCTCGATTGCCTTGCGCTCGATGATGTGGTGCTGGCCGATGCGATCGAGGAGGCAGAGGGCCGCACGCTGGTAATCCTGGACCAAGTGACCGATCCGCACAATGTGGGGGCGATCCTGCGCAGCTGCGCCGCGTTCGATGTGGCGGCGCTGATCACGCAGGACCGTCACGCCCCGCCCGAATCCGGGACGCTCGCCAAGTCCGCCTCGGGCGCATTGGAAGCCGTGCCGTGGGTGCGCGTGGTCAATCTGGCGCGCGCGCTCGAGGTCATCGCGGACGCGGGCTATTGGCGCATCGGACTCGACGGTGAAGGCACGGCGGTGTTCCCTGCTGCCATCCCGAACGGGCCAGTTGCCCTTGTGCTTGGCGCGGAAGGCGAAGGGCTGCGGCACAATGTTGCGCAGCATTGCGATGCCATTGCGCGGCTGCCAATTGCTAGCAAAGTGGAAAGCTTGAATGTTTCGAATGCCGCAGCAATTGCGCTGTATGCTGTTGCGACTCGCGAGGTTGCGGACTGACCCGCAGGGGCCTTGCGCATTAAGGGGCCATGGCAATGCTTCACAAACGTCCGATTGCGGCAGCCATTGCGACCGCCGCGCTGCTTTTGGTGCTGGCAGGCTGCATGGTGCTGCCAGGCAGGTTCGTCAGCGATCTGGCGGTGCGCAAGGATGGCACCTTCAGCTTCCGCTACAAGGGCGAGATCGTGCTCGGCGCGCTGGCGCAGCGGGACAAGATGGGCCTTATCCCTAGCGGCAACGAGGAGATCCTTCCGCCCAAACCCTTCGAGGCTGAACCTTGCACCAATCCCGTAACCGACGAGGCGCATCCCTGCTCGGCTGCAGAGATCGCCGCGCAGCGTTCGCGCTGGAGCGAAGCCCAACGCGCGAGCAAGGCTTCGAAAGCCGAAGAAAAGGAACAGGGCCGCAAGATGATGCTGGCCATGATGGGCGAAATCGATCCCGATGATCCAAAGGCTGCCGAAGCCTTTGCCCAGCGCCTTGCGCGCCAGCAGGGCTGGACCTCGGTAGTCAGCAAGGGGAACGGCAAATTCGAAGTGGAATACAGCATTTCGGGCCGGCTCGATCATGATTTCACGTTCCCGACGATCGAGCGCCTGCCCACCTTGCTGCCGTTTGTGGCCGTGATCCGGCGCAGTGACGGCACGGTACGCGTCGATGCGCCGGCGTTCTATTCAGGCGCGTCCAATCCGATGATGCCGGGCCTTGGCGCGGCAGCCAGCAAAGTCGCCGGGAGCAAAACGCAAGGCGCGCCCCCCGTTATAGACGGCACCTTCACGTTGCACACCGATGGGGTGATCCTCGCCAACAACACCGATGAGGGGCCAAAGGAAGAACCCGCGACCGGTGGCTCACGGCTCGACTGGAAGATCGACACCCGCACCAGCACGGCCCCCACCGCACTGATCAAGCTAGGGAAGTAAGGCTTGCGGCACACAAGAAAGGCCGCGCCAGTTTCCCGGCGCGGCCTTTCTTAGGACGGCCCGTGCGGGGCCGAACCGGCAAGTTAGTTGACCGCGTCCTTCAGGCCCTTGCCGGCCTTGAACTTGGGCTGCGACGAGGCCTTGATCGACATCGGCTCGCCCGTGCGCGGGTTGCGTCCGGTAGAGGCCTTGCGCTTGGCAACCGAGAATGTTCCGAACCCGACCAGCCGCACTTCGTCGCCCTTGGCCAGTGCACCTGTCACGCTATCGAACACGGCTTCAACCGCCTTCGTCGCGTCACTCTTCGAAAGGCCGCTTGCGTCTGCAACTGCACTGATCAGATCATTCTTGTTCATTGCGAAACCCCCTGCCTGCTATTGGAAGACCATCAACCGGAATCAAACCTCAATTGATCGGAAAGAGAGCCGAGAAAAAATCGGCTGTCAAAGCCAAACGCGAGGGAGATCGCCAGTTTATCCCCTGATTGCGCAGATTTTACGCGCCGCGCTGGCGCTTGCGTCCATTAAGGATGAAAAATGCTCCCCGGGCGGAAAATGCTGCAACCCAATGCTGCAGCATTTTCCGGACTTAGTGGGCGGTGTGCGGGGCAGCCGTGCCGGGCAATGTCGGAACGGGCTGGCTCGCAAGATCGTCGGCCTCGGTCCACTCGATCGCCTCGATCGGCGCGGTGAGCGCACGTGCCAGCACCTCATCGACATGGCCGACCGGCACGATCTCCAAGCCCTCGCGAATGTTCGCGGGGATTTCGGCGAGGTCCTTGCGGTTCTCTTCGGGGATGAGCACGGTCTTGATGCCGCCGCGCAGGGCGGCCAGCAGCTTTTCCTTGAGCCCGCCGATCGCCAGCACGCGCCCACGCAGCGTGACCTCGCCGGTCATCGCCACATCGGCGCGCACCGGGATACCCGTTAGCGTGGAAACCATCGCCGTGACCATACCGACGCCCGCACTCGGCCCGTCCTTTGGCACAGCGCCTTCGGGCAAGTGGATGTGCAGGTCCTTGCGCTGGAAAATCGAAGGCCGGATGCCATAGGCAGGGCTGCGCGCCTTGACGAAGCTGAACGCCATCTGGACGCTTTCGCTCATAACTTCACCAAGTTTGCCCGTCGTGCGCACGGCGCCTTTTCCGGGCACGGTGACGCTTTCGATCGTCAGCAGCTCGCCGCCGACTTCGGTCCAGGCCAGGCCCGTGACCGAGCCGACCTGGTTTTCCTCGTCCGACATGCCGTGGCGAAACTTGCGCACACCCGAGAACGTGTCGAGGTTTTCTGGGGTGATGGTGACCGCGGTGTCCTTCTTTTCAAGGATGCGCCGCAGCGCCTTGCGCGCCAGCCGCGCGATTTCGCGCTCCAAGGTGCGCACCCCGGCCTCGCGCGTGTAGTAGCGAATGAGGTCGCGAAGCGCGGCGTTGGTGAGCGTGAATTCGCCCGCCTTCAGCCCATGCGCCTCGATCTGCTTGGCGATCAGGTGCCGCTCGGCGATTTCGACCTTCTCGTCCTCGGTATAGCCTTCCAGCCGGATGATCTCCATCCGGTCGAGCAGCGCCTGCGGCAGATTGAGGCTATTCGCGGTACACACAAACATTACGTCCGACAGATCAAGGTCGAGCTCCAGATAGTGATCCTGGAACTTGCTGTTCTGCTCTGGATCGAGCACTTCGAGCAGCGCGGAAGCCGGATCGCCCCGGAAATCCTGGCCGAGTTTGTCGATTTCATCGAGCAGGAACAGCGGGTTCAAGGTGCCGCTCTTCTTGAGATTGGTCACGATCTTGCCCGGCAGCGAGCCGATATAGGTGCGACGGTGGCCGCGGATTTCGGCCTCATCGCGCACGCCGCCCAAGGACTGGCGCACGAACTGGCGGCCGGTCGCCTTGGCGATCGACTTGCCGAGCGAGGTCTTGCCCACGCCCGGCGGGCCAACGAGGCACAGGATTGGCCCCTTCAGCTTGTTAGTGCGCGCCTGCACCGCGAGATACTCGATGATCCGGTCCTTGACCTTCTCGAGCGCATAGTGATCTGCATCAAGCACAGCCTGCGCCGCCGCGATATCCTTCTTGAGCTTCGACTTCTTCCCCCAGGGCAGGCCGAGCAGCACATCGAGATAATTGCGGATAACGGTCGCCTCGGCGCTCATCGGCTGCATTGTCTTGAGCTTCTTGAGCTCTGCCGTCGCCTTGGCGCGCGCTTCCTTCGAGAGCTTCATCGTCTCGATCTTTTCGGCAATCTCAGCCAGTTCGTTGCCTTCGCCGTCATCCCCGCCGCCTAGCTCGGACTGGATCGCCTTCAATTGCTCGTTGAGGTAATACTCACGCTGGGTCTTCTCCATCTGCCGCTTCACGCGGCCACGGATCTTGCGCTCCACCTGCAGCACGCCGAGCTCGCCCTCCATGAACGAGAGCACCATCTCGAGCCGCTTCATTGGATCGTCTTCGCCAAGCAACGCCTGCTTTTCTGCCACGCGCGCAGCGAGATTGGCCGCGACGGCATCCGCCAGCTTACCGGCATCCTCGATATCGCCCAGCTGCGCGCCGGCATCCTGCGGCAGCTTCTTCGAAAGCTTGGCATATTCGCCGAACTGTTCGACCACCGAGCGCATCATGCCTTCGATTTCAGTGCCTGTGGTCACCACTGGCTCGGCCACCTTGACGGCGGCGACAACCATCTCGCCATCATTGGTGGTCTCGGTGTTGAGCGCCTGCAGCTCGGCCCGGCGGTGCCCTTCGACCAGCACGCGCACGGTGCCATCCGGCAGCTTGAGCAGCTGCAGGACCGAGGCGATCACGCCGGTATCATAAAGGTCGTCGCGGTCCGGATCATCGCAGCCGGGATCGAGCTGGGCGAGGAGAAAAATCTCCTTGTTGCCCGCCATCGCCGCTTCCAGCGCAGCGACCGATTTCTCACGGCCGACGAACAGCGGCACGACCATGCCGGGAAACACGACGATATCGCGCAAGGGAAGAAGGGGATAGTGTGTCATGAGCTTGTCAGTTCCATTCGCCCCGCCGCTGGGAGAGAGGACGGCGGGTTCGCTTAAATGTGAATATGGGAGCCCGCCCCCCTGGCCGCAATGGCCCGTTGTACCGGGGTTGTGGATGACGAAACGGTAACGCAGCCTGGGCTTGAGCCCTTAGGGTGGGTGGAGGGGTTGCGGCGGGGCGGGATGGGGCGATAAATTGCGGACTTTAGGGAACGGAAGCTAGCTGGCAGGTTACGACCTGTCCAAGTCATCCTGTGTTGGGCGCGTGCAAGTCCGTTACTGACACGAGCAGATGCGGACGTGAACGCCCCCATGTGCGCAGAGCCGCTTCCTCCGCCTCTGGTGGCTTTCACCGGCGCGGGTCCCAAGGCCTCGGGCAGAAGGGCTTTGAAGGTTTCTGCTTGGCTCTATACGGACACCCGATTGGTTGCTTCAATCGCCGCGCGCTCGGCTTCAGTGCCCGGCAGCGCCTATAAAGGCAGATCGTGAGAATTTTGCATTGCAATGAATTATCGCCATTCCTTCCATGCGGGCAATAGCGCCGATGTCGTAAAGCACAGCCTGCTGATCGCCCTTGTGCGAGCCTTGCAACACAAAGAGAGCGCGCTGACGCTGATCGACACCCATGCCGGCTGCGGGCTGTATGACCTTGATGGCGAGGCGGCCCAACGCACCGGTGAGGCCGAGCAGGGCGTACTACGTGCCTTTGCCGACCAGAATCCCTTGCTGGACGACTACCGTGCCGCGGTGCAAACGATGAATTCCGGGGCTCGGCCGCAGCTTTATCCCGGCTCACCGCGGATTCTGGCGCAGCTTCTGCGCCCGCAAGATTGCCTGATCCTTAACGAAAAGCATGCCAAAGACGCCTATGCCCTGCGCGGCGCGATGCGTGGCACATCCGCTGCCGTGCATGAGCGCGACGCCTACGAGCTTTGGCTAGCGATGCTGCCGCCCCGGTCCCCTCGCGGCGTAGTAGTGGTCGACCCGCCGTATGAGCAGACGGACGAACGCGCCCGTATCACAGCCACGCTCGCCGCAGCTTGCCGCAAATGGGCGCATGGCGTGACGGTGATCTGGTATCCGCTGAAAGACCGCGCCGCGCATGGGCGGTGGAAGGAGCAATTACGGCGGCTCGGCATCCCGAAACTGCTGTGGGTGGAGCATTGGCTCTATGATAGCGATCAGCCCGGCATCTATAACGGCGCAGGCCTGTTCATCGTCAACCCGCCTTACGCCTTCACGGAAGGGCTACCGCCTCTGCTGGAAGCCCTCCGCGCCGCGCTGGCGCCCGAGGGGCATCGGGGCGAAATAGCAGCCGATTGGTTGGGCGGTTAGGGTGTGCAAGGATTTGGCCCCTGCCGGACTGCAAGCCGACGCTTTCTGGGCTTCCAGTGCTCACCCACTATAAGTACGCTGCGCTACAGTTCTCGAGATCGGCAGTTTTCGCTCCGGCCTGAGCCAAATCCCCACACACCTAAGGGTTTTTTCAACTGACGTGGAAGCGGCCCGCACCTCAAGGGATCGGCTGGACCACCGGCTCCGAGATAAACACCGGCGGCGGGACAGCAGGCGCGGGAGGGGGTGTTTCCACCATGGGAGCTGGAACTGGCTTTGAACCGGCGTTCAGCAACTGCTGCTCTGCCGCAGGCAATGCGTCCGGTGCCGCGCCCACGGGCCGCGCGAACGGGCCATAGCCGACCTGACCCTTTACCAGCGGTCCGCGCCCGTGCAGCGCCTCGATCTGATCGATGCGCGATTGGAGATAGACCCGGCGGTAGCTGGAATAGGGATCATCGGCGTTGCGCAGCCGCTTGAAGTCCTCGTCCGCAGTGTTGCGATAGTCGAGCGCGTCGAGCGTGTTGACAGGAATGGCGTAGTACGGTTGGTTAAATGGCGAGCCGACCGCGAGCGGCACCACCAGCCGATCCGCCACAAGACCGAACAGATCGCGCACCGTGGTCGGCCCCACGATCGGCAGGAACAGATACGGCCCCGGCCCCACACCATAATAACCCAGCACATTTGCCAGTCCGTTCTGGCGGTATGGCAGCTTGAACGGTTTGCTGCGCGCAACATCGATTGTCCCGGCGAGGCCGACGGTCGTGTTGATCCCGAAGCGCGCCATAGTCTCGACCGCCTTGCCGGGCTTGAACTGCAGCAGGAATGCCAGCGCACCCACCGGCTCGCGCACATTGCGCACGAAATTGCGCAATGCCATGCGCGCCGGGCGCGGCACGTTCTTCTCATAGGCCCCGGCGACCGGCGCGACGAACTTGTCGTCGACGTTTTGCAGCACTTCGTAGCTTATCGCATTGGCGCGGGCGAGCGGATCGCCGGGCGGGGCTTTCAGCTCACCGGAAACGACGATTTCGTTCCCGGCGCCGGGTTGAGCAACGGGGGGCAACGCTGTCGCGGGGCGGGGCTCTGCAGGTACCTGGGCTGGTGCCGCCTGTACGGACTGCGCGGTATCGGTAGGCATGGTCGCGTCCGCAGGCGGAGCGCTCGCCAGAGCGGTGACGGCAAGAACGACAAATGCACTCAGAGCGAAAAGACCTTCAACGGGGGACGCGCCAGCATAACGGCTGGACGGGATGTTTGTGACGACATGCCGTGGCCGTCAATGCTGTGCAATCGGAGCGCGTGCTTAGAACGGCAGCTTAAAGCCCGGCGGAATGCCCGCTGCCATCTGCACTTTTTGCATTTCCTCTCCGGCTGCGGCATCGGCGCGGGTGCGGCAATCGTTGAAGGCGGCGGCGACGAGGTCTTCGAGAATGCCCTTCTCGGCCTTGTCCATGATGCTGTCGTCGATCGACACCGCGATCACGCGGCCCTTGGCCGAAGCCCTGACCTTGACCAAGCCTCCGCCAGCGACACCTTCGACCTCGATCTGATCGAGCCGCCCTTGCGCATCCTCCATCTGCTTCTGGATCGTCTGGGCCGCTGCTTGTGCGGCCTGGATCATCTCTTCCATCGACTTCATGCGCGTCTGCTCCAGGATTTCTTTGATTGCTGCGATATAGGGACGTCGTCGATAATTTCAGCCCCCGGGAATGCGGCAAAGGCCGCGCGCACCAGCGGATCTTCGAGCAGCGCCGCATCCGCGCTGGCCTGCGCGGCGGCGCGTGCTTCTTCAAGGCTGGGCATAGCATCGGCGCTTTCACCCACGCGCTCGACCTGCCAATGCGCGCCGGTCGCCGCTTCCAGCCCCTTGCGCATGTCCGCCGTAGGGTCGCCCGGAATGCCCGGGACGAGCGCATAACTGAGGTGCCCGGGCGCGAGGGCCACCACCCGCACCGACAGGCGCATCGATGATCCGATCAGCGGCGAGACCTGCTCGACATCACCCACCAAACGCGCCCATTCTGCCGCCATGGCAGCGGGCAAGGCCGCAACCGCCGCCTGCGCCGCGCCATTTGCCGAGGCCGCAGGCGCGGCGGGCGGATTGGCGGCAAAGGCTTCCAGCTGCTTGATCAGCCCGCCCGGATCGGGAAGATCGGCGGCGTGCATCACGCGCAGCAGCGCCATCTGCGCCGCGACCAGCGGATCGGGCGCGCCGCGCACTTCGTCGTAGCCTTTCAGCAGCAACTGCCAAAGCCGGTGCAACTGCCCTGCCGTGAGCCGCTGCGCCCAGCCGGAAAAGGCCTCGCGCTCCTCGGTGGAACGCGCATCCGCAGCGCCAGTGATCTGCGCCACGGTGACCTTGTGCACCAGATCGAGCTGCGCGCGCATCATCGCGGCGGGTTCGATCCCCAACGCATATTGGGCGGCCACTTCCTTCAGCACGCCGTCGCCCCTCCCGCCGATCACGGCGGTGAACAGACGGCGCTGCATGGTCTTGTCCGCGAGGCCCAGCATTTCGCGGACTTGCGCAGCGGTTACCTCGCCACCTCCGGCCATATCGGCATGGCTGATCGCCTGATCGAGGATCGAGAGCCCGTCACGCACCGAGCCTTCCGCCGCCACCGCAATCATTGCCAAGGCCTCATCCTCGGCCTCGACGCTTTCCGCCTTGCAGATCTCGCTGAAATGCGCGGCGAGCACCGGGGTCTGAATGCGGCGCAAGTCGAAGCGCTGGCAGCGCGAGAGCACCGTGACCGGCAGTTTGTCGACTTCGGTGGTGGCGAATAAGAACTTCACATGCGGCGGCGGCTCTTCGAGCGTCTTCAGCAGCGCATTGAACGCGTTGCGCGAAAGCATGTGGACTTCGTCGATGATGTAGATCTTGTAGCGCGCCGAAACCGCCGCATAGCGCACCGCCTCGATGATCTCGCGCACGTCGTCGACGCCGGTGTGGCTGGCCGCGTCCATCTCGATCACGTCGATATGCCGCCCCTCGGCAATCGCGACGCAGGGCTCGCACACCCCGCACGGATCGATCGTTGGCCCGCCCTGCCCGTTGGTTCCGATGCAGTTGAGCGCCTTGGCGATGAGCCGCGCGGTCGAGGTCTTGCCCACCCCGCGCACGCCGGTCATCAGGAAGGCATGGGCCAGCCGGTCGCGCTTTATCGCGTTGCCCAGCGTCTGGACCATCGCTTCCTGTCCGATGAGCTGGGCAAAGGTCTGCGGCCGGTATTTGCGCGCGAGCACGCGGTAGGGCTGGGTCTTGGCCGCAGGGACCGCAGGCGGGTCGGCGGGCACTTCCCGCACCATGGCTTCGGCAGGAACGGGCGCGGGGTCGCCGAACATCGAGGCCTGGCCAGCCGCTTCGAGTTCGGCAGCGCTCGGGGCATCGTCCTCGGGCTCGTCCTCGATGGGTGCGCCAAACATCTCGGTGGAATCGACCATCGTTCCTAACTAGGCGCTGGCAGGCCGGTTGTCGAATGCCTGCACGGCGCTTCGCCGGGGATTGACAGGTCAGTTGCAAAGAGCAACTCTATCTCAATGAGCAGAATCCAGCCTGGCCGCCTGACCGCAGCCCATAGCGGGCCGCTTGTCGTCTTCGTGATCGGCATGCGGATCAATCATTTCCACAAAGTGGGCAAATGGCTGCCAGTGTTCCGCGCGATGGGTCCGATGCTGGGAGAGCTTTATCGCAACCCGGAGAGCGGATTTCTGGGCACCGAATACATGCTGCGGAGCCTGCGCACCGTGGTGCTGCTGCAATACTGGCGCGATTTCGACAGCCTGGAGGCCTTTGCCCGCGCCCGCGACCAGAAGCACTGGCCAGCCTGGACCGCGTTCAACAAGGCCGTGGGCAGCGACGGCACTGTGGGCATTTTCCATGAAACCTATGTGGTGCCCGAACACGCCAGCGAGACCATCTATGCCAACATGGTGCTTTTTGGTCTCGGCAAGGTCAGCGGTATGGTACCCGCCACGGGATCGCGCAACGAGGCACGCTCGCGCATGAAGGGCATATCAAGCCCAAACTGAACTTTGGGGATTGAAGGAGCCGGCCGACCCGCCGCACATCGTTGTGGCTGCTTCCTTCCGGACCTGACCAGGTTGGCGACAGCAAACGTCCGCCCGACTCCCAGCGTGTGATATGGCGAGGTCGGGCCAAATTTACAAGCCACACCAGACCCCCTCCTTCTTGCGAAGCACAAATGGGATGGGCGACCGCCCACGCAGTGGATGGTGGAGGCGTTAAGGCCCCTCCGTCAGCGCTGCACGCTGCCAACCCATTTCGGATGCGCAAAAATGGGAAGGATCAGACGCTACCGGAAGTTATCCGCGTAGCTCTGCAGTTTGAGCCGACGCGGCGGCACCGTGCTGACATGCGCGGCGATGCCGTACTTGTCGGCATAGGCTTTGGCTTCGTCTGCCGAGCCGAACGTGAGCACGACCTGCACTTGCGTATCGCCGGAACCGGCCCAGCCCATCAGGGGATCGGGCCGCCGGGCTTCGGCCGGCGCGAATTCGAGAACCCATTCCTGGGTGCGGGCGCGGCCCGATTGCATGGCGTTCTTGGGGCGCTGATAGATACGTGCAGACATACCGCTTCCTTGGCCACGAATCGCGTTCGAAATCAAGGCCGTGTTGACCCGAATGCGAAGTCGAAGCGCTTGCCGCTCTGCGTCCGCGCCTGCGCGAGGATGACGAAAAAGGTGAACAGAAAACGCGTCATTCCCCAAAGGCGGGAATCCAGAGCCCCATGCGCCGGTGTCAACGGCGCACCACCGCTTGAGCCCCCGACATCCGTCGGAGGCTTGCAGCGCCGGCCCTCTTCCCCGGCCGGCCACCCACGAGAGTACCCTGAAGGGGTGGCCGGCCGGGGAAGAGGGCCGGTGCCGCGAAGGGAAGCCCGGAGGGGCTTCCCGAACCTAACGACCCTTCCGCCCTTCGAATGCGTTGCGCGTCTTGAGGCTCGGCTCTTCCTCCCACGGCGCATCGGGCCAGCGATGGCGGGGATAGCGGCCCTTCATGTCCTTCACCACATCGCGCCACGATCCGCGCCAGAAGCCGGGGAGATCGGCGGTGGTCTGGATCGGCTTTTGCCCGGGCGAGGTGAGCGAAAGCAGCAGCGGGCGAGGCGGATCGCCGATCATAGGATGCCGGTCGAGCCCGAACAGTGCCTGCACGCGCAGTTCCACCGCCGGGCCGCCTTCGTGTGCATAGTCGATCGCATGGCTGGTCCCGGCAGGCGAGCGGAACTCGGGAGGCGCCAGCCGGTCGAGCGCGGCCCGCGCGTTCCAGTCGAGCCGCCCTAGCAGCGCATCGTGGAGCTTGCCCGGCGCGATCTGGACATCACGGCGTCCGTTCAGCAAGGGCCCCAACCACGCCTCTGCATCGGCCAGCAGCAAGTCCGGCGAAAGCTTCTCCAGTCCGGCATAGTGCGCGCGCTCCATCAGGGCAGTCGCCCCCGCGCCGAGGGGCAAAAGGCCCAGCCCTTCGGCGCGCAGCGTTTCGATCAGCAGCGCCGCCACCGCGTCTGGATCGGGTGAGGGATCGGGCACGCGGGCAAGCACAACTGCGCCCAGCCGCCGCTCCAGCCGCGCCTCGACGCGGGTTTCCGCGCTGTTCCATGCCAGCGAATGCCGTGCTTCGAGCCGGTGTGCGAGGTGGCGGGTCACTTCCGCTTCCTCGAGCGCGGCTGCCGCGGTAATCCGCGCACCCTTGGGCTCACCCTGTGCATCGCCGATCACCAGCCACGCCGCGCGGGCCAGCGGTGATGCCGGATCGAGACGGTAGCCGCGCCCGCCGGACGCGAGCCATTCCTCGCCGCTGCTGGACCGTGCGCGGGCGATGCGGTCGGGGAAGGCTTCGGCGAGAAGCACGCCAAAGGGCACTTCAGGCCCGCGTGGCGCATCCTTGGCGATTAGCCGCTCTGCGCTCGCAGCCCAGCGCTGCGCCAGTTTGCGCGAGGCCTCCGCCCTGCCCCCTCGCTCGCGGTTCCATCGCTCCAGCCGGGCCGCCAGATCCTCGCCGCGCCCGCCCAGCCCGCGCTCCTGCAACAAGAGCGCAAGGCAGGCCGCCGCCTCCGCCTGCCCGCGCGCGGCGGCAAACAGCAGCATGTGTGCCAGTGGTGGCTCCATTGGCAGGGCCGCCATCGCCCGGCCGTGCAGGGTGATCCGGCCCCCAAAGTCATTGCCATCGAGCGCGCCCAGCGCCGCCAATGCCGCTCGCGCCGCTGCCATGGCGGCAGCGGGCGGCGGATCGATCCACGCCATGTGCGCCGGATCGCCCGCGCCCCATTGCGCCAAAGTCAAAGCCAAGGGCGCAAGATCGCTGGTCAGGATCTCCGGCGGATCGAACGGCGCGCGGCCCGGATGCGCGGCCTCTTCCCACAAGCGATAGGCCACGCCCGGCCCTTGCCGCGCAGCGCGGCCCGCGCGCTGCGCGGCGGATGCCTGGCTGGCGCGCACCGTCACCAACCGCGTCACGCCCGCCGCCTTGTCGA
Source organism: Sphingomonadaceae bacterium (assembly GCA_947442095.1). GTDB lineage: Bacteria > Pseudomonadota > Alphaproteobacteria > Sphingomonadales > Sphingomonadaceae > Novosphingobium. Next base: position 5,192 of record CANEVG010000018.1, on the reverse strand, counting down.
ACTCGGCGCGGCGCGAGAGGCCTGCATCGACCACGATGCGCACCCCGCCCAGCGTCAGCGAGGTTTCGGCGATGCTCGTTGCCAGCACCACACGCCGCCGTCCGCCGGGATCGGGCCGGATCGCCGCGCGCTGACCGACGGGTTCCACCTGCCCGTGCAGCGGCAGGACCAGCGCCTGGGGCAGGCGCTCCGCCAGCAGATCTGCGCAGCGCTCAATCTGCGCGACGCCGGGCAGGAACGCCAGAATGTCGCCCTGCTCCTCGCCCCAGGCTTGCACCACCGCGCTTGTCACCGCCTGCTCCGGCTTCAAGTCCGCCCGCACGCCCAGCCAGCGGATCGCCAGCGGAAAGGCTTGCCCCGCGCTCTCCACCACCGGGCAGTTTCCCATGAGGCGTGAAAACCGAGCTCCGTCGAGCGTGGCAGACATAACTACGAGCCTGAGATCATCGCGCAGCACGCCTTGCGCCTCGATGGCCAGCGCAAGCGCCAGATCGCTGCCCAGTTTCCGCTCGTGCGCCTCGTCGAACACCACCGCCGAAATGCCCGCTAATTCCGGATCCCCCAACAGCGCCGAAACGAATATCGCCTCGGTCATCACCACGATCCGCGTGCGCGCCCCGCGCTTGGCATCGAGCCGGGTGACATAGCCCACCGTCTCGCCTGCCTGTTCGCCCATCAGTTCGGCCATGCGCTCTGCCGCAGCGCGCGCCGCTACGCGCCGGGGGCTGAGCACGATCACCTGACCCGTGCACCACGCCTCACCGATCAGCGCGGGGGCGACCGCAGTGGTCTTGCCCGCGCCCGGCGGCGCAATCAGCACCGCGGAAGGGCCGGCGCGCAAAGCAGCCAGCAGGTCGGGTAAGACAGCATGGATTGGAAGGTCGCTCACGCCCACCGCATTAAGGCCAAGCGCGCGCCAAGCAAACCGGATCGCGCTCGCATTTGCCGCACACTCTCCGGTCACGCGCGTGCTAAGGCCTGCCGATGAGGACCAGTCTCGAGATCGTGGTGGCGCTGCTGACCAGCCTGCTCGCCAGCGGCGCGGCGGTCGCGGCGGTGATTGCGGGGGGCACGGCGCTGGTTGGGGCTCTTGCGTGGTGGGTGCTGCGCCGCCGGAGCGGACCTGAAGGCCGCTAGCCAGCGCACTGCGCAGACCTTAGGATCGCCCGTAAAGGGGACCCGTAGTTGACCACCGAAACACCCGCCGGGTATGAACTGCAGCCCCTTGTGGGCAGGCTGCGCCTTGCCATCGGCTTCGCGCAGGGCTTCGCGGCATGGCTGCTGCTCGAACTCGTCTGGTCGACCAATAACCAACCGTTCGACGCCGAGATGTTCTGGAGCACGCGGCACCCAGCCGCCTTTGCCGCAATCGCGCTGATCACCGCCTTTGTCCCGGTCGTGGCGCTGGCGGAGCTGGGCCGCATGCGCGCTCGGCGGCTCGCGATATATCTTGTTGCCGCAATTGCCGCACTTGCCGTGCTCGCCGCTTATGACATTGCGCGCGATCCGTTCGATAGCGGCGCGCTCCTGCCGCGGATCTGGCCGTCCGGCGGCCTGATCTTCTGTACGGGCATCGCGCTTTTCATCGTCAACCAGCTGTTCGAATTCCGCGAAACCGGACACCGGTTCTACAGCCACTATGCGCTGCACTTCGAAGAAAGCTGGATGCGCGCGTTCCAGTTCGTGCTCTCGCTGGTGTTCACCTTGCTCGTTTGGGGCGTGCTGCACTTGGGCGCGGCGCTATTTGACCTCATCCATCTCCGTGCGTTCGGGGAGCTGCTCGAACAGAACTGGTTCAGCTGCACCGTCACTGCCATGGCCTTCGCCGCCTCGGTCCATATCACCGATGTGCGCCCTGCACTTTTGCGCGGGATGCGCAATCTTGGCCTGACGCTGCTCGGCTGGCTGCTGCCGCTGGTCACGATGCTTGGCGCTGCGTTTCTCGCCGCACTGTTGGTTCAGGGTGTGACGCCGCTGTGGGAAACCCGCCGCGCTGCCACGATCCTGCTCACCGCCGTCTCGGTCATGCTCGTGCTGCTCAATGCCGCCTACAAGGACGGCGATCCGGCCCACGCCCCGCCTGCTGTGCTGCGCTGGGCTGGGCGCGTCGCCGGGCCAGTGATGCTCGTGCTGGCGCTGCTCGCCGCCTGGGCGATCCTGCTGCGCGTCGGCCAATATGGCTGGACCCCGCAGCGCGTCCGCTGCGCCGCCACCGCCGCGATGGCGGTGTTCTACAGCGCGGGCTACACATGGGCGTCGGCGGACCGGACGACATGGCTGAAACGGCTCGAACGCGTCAACGTGACTGCCAGCTTTGCTGTCCTTGCCATCCTGTCCGGCCTGCTCACCCCGCTCGCAGATCCGGCGCGCATATCGGTGTCCAGCCAGATCGCGCGGCTGAATTCAGGGGCGACCGGGCCCGACACGTTAGACTACCAGTTCCTGCGCTTTGATAGTGGCCGCGCTGGCACCGAGGCGCTCGCAGCGCTCACCAAGGATCCCAACCCTGAGATCGCAAGCCGGGCCAAACGCGCGCAGAAGAGCGAAACGCGCAGCTATGGCGGCGATGAGACGGTGAACGCTGCGATCACCGAAGCGCCCTTCAGCCACGCCGCCATCTACCCTGCGGGCACTGGGCTGCCGCCCGATTTCCGGGCGGCCGACTGGGAGGGCAAGAACACCTCCGGCGCGCAGTGCCTGATCGATGGCACCGCCTGCGACGTGTTCGTGCTGCCCGGCAAAGGCAGCGCGGCGCAGCTCATCGTGGTCCACAATTCCAAACTGACGCAGGACAATCCGCCCACGCCGCAGGACAATGCCGCCGTGTTCGTGCGCAACGGGCTGGGCGCGTGGGAGCACACCAGCACGCTCGCCGGTCTGCGCTGCCCCGGCGTGATTGCCGCGCTGCGCAAGGGCAAGATGCAGCGCGTGCGGCCGCGCCATGATGATTTTGAGTCCGGGGGCATCCGGCTGGAGAACCGGCCTGATGGCATGGGCAGTTCCGATCCCTGCCCCGATCCGTCAGCAAAACGAGCTCCTGCGCCCACGCCCTCCCCCGGAGATGCTAGGGCGCCTGCACGCATGGGCCCCGCCTTTGGCAATCCTGGCCCCTGAAAGCCTTCCTCCTTCGGGGTAGAGGGCCCACGAGAGGGGCATGCGCGCCGCAGTTCCCCTAAGCTCCGGCTAGGCGCTTCTCACCAAGCCTACGGATTTCTCCCCTGACGGGGAGAGAGCAAAGTTACAACCTCACCAAATTCAATAGCCCGCACCGCTTGACCACCCCCGCCCCTTGACCACCCCAGTCCCGCGCGGCACCCTTTGCAAAACCCTACGGGAGCAGATCACACATGCAGCACCGCCGCCTTGGCACATCCGCCATCGTCGTTTCCGATATCTGCATGGGCACGATGACTTTCGGCAGCCAGGCCGATGAGGCCACAAGCTTGCGCATTCTCGATGCGAGCTACGATGCCGGGATCAATTTCTACGACACCGCCGAGGGCTATCCCGTGCCGCCTGATATCAAATGGGTCGGCCGCACCGAGGAAATCGTGGGCAAGTGGCTGAAAACCAAGCCGCGTGATGCGATCATTCTGGCCACCAAGGTCTCCGGCCCCAGCCACATTTGGTTCCGCAGCCCCAAGCGCAACGGCATGACCGCGCTCGACCGCCACAACATCATCCGCGCGGTCGAGGAAAGCCTGACCAAGCTGGGCACCGACTACATCGATCTTTACCAGACGCACTGGCCCGATCACGACACCGCCTACGAAGAAACCATGGAGACGCTCGACGAGCTGGCCCGCGCCGGTAAGGTCCGCGTGCTCGGCTGCTCGAACGAAACTTCATGGGGCCTGATGAAATCGATCGAGGCGGCCAAGGCCGTTGGCGCGGCGCGCTATCAGACCATCCAGAACAATTTCAGCCTCAACAACCGCCGGTTCGAGGATGAACTGGCTGAGGTCTGCCGGAAGGAAGGTGTCAGCCTCATCCCCTACTCGCCCATCGGCGGCGGCGTGCTGGCCGGCAAGTACAGCGGCGGCGCCCGCCCGGCAGGCGCGCGGTTTTCCAATTACCTTGCGATGGAGGGCCGCCAGAACGCGATGGCGCGGCGCTTCGTCAACGAAAAGTCGGTCGCCTCTGCCGAACGCTTTGCCGCCATCGCTGCCGAACACGGGCTCGATCCGGTCACCTTCGCGGTCGCATGGTCCAAGCAACATGACTTCGTTGCCTCGACCATCGTAGGTGTGACCAGCGAGGCGCAACTCGCCCCGATCTTCGCCGCCGCCGATCTGGTGCTACCCGAAGCGGCCATGAAGGCCGTGAATGCGGTGAGCCGGGAAATCATGTACCCCATGGGGTGACGCCAATCCGGCGCGTGCAACTGGCCCGGAACGCTCCGCCGAGTTAACCGCATCTTGTCGGAGTGTTGCTAGGTCTCGTGCCCGGAGACCTGATTTTGAATGACGAATCCTTTCAGATCCGCTCTGCGGCAGGCAGCGGCGCGCAGGCTGCCGACCTTATCATCACCCCCTGGCGCGAATGGGCGAGCGCGCCCGCCTGCGCGGCGTGGGACGCGCTGGCGGACGGGCTTTCGACCCCAAATCCTTTCTTTGAAAGCTGGTTCCTCCTGCCTAGCCTTGCGCGGTTCGATCCCGAAGGAAAGGTCCGCATTGCCAGCCAGTCCGGTCCCGACGGACTTGAAGCCCTGATGCCAATCCAGCGCGCCCGGCGCTATGGGCGCTATCTGCTGCCGCATCTGTCTGTTTGGCTCCATGCCAACGCGTTCCTTGGCGCACCGCTGGTCAAGGCCGGTTCGGAGGTCGTTTTCTGGGAGGCCCTGTTCGACTGGGCAGACCGTACCGCGGGTACCGCGCTGTTCCTGCACGTTCCCGCGCTGCCACTGGATACGCCGCTGGCCGATGCGCTGGTTGCGGTAAGTGCGCGGCAATCCCGGCACATTGCCATGGTCCACCGCGAGGAACGCGCCATGCTGGCCTCGCCGCTCGCTCCGGCAGCTTATCTGGAACAGGCCGTTCCGGCCAAGAAACGCAAAGAGTTCCGCCGCCAGCAGGCCCGTCTGGCCGAACTGGGCGCGCTCACCTTTACACGCCAGCAGGATGCGCAAGACATTTCCGGCTGGACCGAGCATTTCCTCGCACTGGAAGCGCGCGGTTGGAAGGGCAGCGCGG